>CALIQN010000044.1 GCA_938044045.1 uncultured Peptococcaceae bacterium | reverse complement strand
ACCATGGGCTACATCGACAAGCCCCAAAACTTGGAATAACACAAGCAAAAACAGCCTTGCACGAAGCGCTAACCGATAACGCTTATTTGGCGCGGCTTTTTTACGACGCTTTGGCGCATTTTGCATGCGTTGAGGCGGTCTTTTTCTTGGAAGATTTCGATTAGTTGACATAGCCTACTCCTCTCTACTTTGATAATTACATTTTAGCACAATATAAATAGTGGCTCAATATTTTATATCAATTAAGTACACTAGTTTAAAGTTCGGTTATTACTTTTGTGCTAAAAAGCTTACCCAGTCACCATTATGATGCAACCAAAGGGTCACTTTTTTAAACCCTGCTTGATGCAAGGCAGAAATAACCGCCTCATTTTCATAAATGGTAATAGGTAAAATTTCCTTCAAAGTATCATGCTCATGAGGTCTCTCGGGATCTTGATAATCTTCATTACAAATCAAAAACTCACCTTTTGGTTTCAAAACACGATAAACTTCAGAAAAATCTTCTTTTAAATCTGGCCAGTAATAAATGGTTTCAAAAGCCACTACCTTATCAAAGGCTTCTTTTTTATAAGGCAAGGCAGAAACATTGCCTAAGGATAAGGTGACCTTACCACTTAGGCAACGATAGAAATTTTCTAACTTTGCTCGCTTAATTGCTAATGGGGATATATCCATCCCCCATAGTTTAGCCTTGGGAAAACGTTCAAAAATTCTTTTGATATTTTTCCCGCCACCAACACCAATTTCAAGAATATCAGGGTTATCTTGGGCGCTAAGGTGGGTTAGTCCCCAAAAGGATAACCTTGTATGAAAAAGGTTCATCTTTTGCAGCATGAGCATCCCATAAAAGCCCATTGGTTTGCCCGCCGTCTTTGTCATCTTGCGTTTAAACATCAAACACCTACTTTACGACCTTATTTTGAATTTCTTCTACAATTTGAGCTAAAATTTCATCTATCGTCTTAATCCCAACATCGCCCTCTTTTCTATCTCGAACAGAAACCGTTTGGCTTTCTACTTCTTTTTTACCCACAACAAGCATGTATGGAATCTTTTGCATCTGTGCTTCACGAATCTTATAGCCTATCTTTTCGTTACGATAGTCAACTTCTGCACGCACACCCGCTTTTTTGAGTTTTTGGGCAATTTCTCTTGCATAATCTGCTTGATCATCTGTAATTGGTAAAATAATCGTCTGTACAGGACTGAGCCAAATAGGAAAAGCGCCAGCAAAGTGCTCCGTTAGGATACCAATAAATCTTTCCATACTACCTAAGATAGCACGGTGCACCATGACAGGACGATGTTTTTCCCCATCTTCACCAATGTAGGTCATATCAAATTTTTCCGGCATTTGGAAGTCAAGTTGAATGGTACCACATTGCCAGGTTCTACCCAAGGAATCTTCTAAATGATAGTCAATTTTTGGTCCATAAAATGCCCCATCCCCAGGATTTAAAGTGTATGACATACCTACTTCTTCCAAAGCCTGCATAAGCCCACTAGTTGCCTTTTCCCAAAGTTCATCTGAACCCATTGCTTTTTCTGGCTTCGTAGAAAGTTCAACTTTGTATTTGAAACCAAAAGGTTTATAAATTTCATCAATTAGATGGATAACCCCAATCAGTTCATCTTTAATTTGACTTTCGAGCATGAAAATATGAGCATCATCTTGGGTAAACGCTCTAACACGCATCAAACCGTGTAAGGCACCAGAAAGCTCATGACGGTGAACCAAGCCAAGCTCTGCCCAACGAAGTGGCAAATCACGATAAGAATGCATGCTTTCATTATAAAGCAAAATGCCTCCCGGACAGTTCATTGGTTTGACAGCAAAAGGTGCTTCATCAATTTCGGTGAAATACATGTTTTCTTTATAGTGTTCCCAATGTCCTGATCTTTCCCAGAGTTTTCTGTCCATAATCAATGGGGTTCTCACCTCATCATAGCCACCACGTGCATGACACTGACGCCAAAAAGTCTCAATTTGGTTTCTTAACACCATACCCTTTGGATGAAAAACCGGAAAGCCAGGAGCCTCATCAACAAAGCTATATAAATCTAGCTCCTTACCTAACCGTCTATGATCACGACGTTTTGCTTCTTCTAAACGGAAAAGATAAGCTTCTAATTCCTTTTCTTTAGGGAAACTCGTGCCATAGATACGTTGGAGCATTTTATTTTTTTCATCACCCTTCCAATAAGCACCAGCAAGGCTCATGACCTTAAAGGCCTTGACCATGCCAGCTTTTGGCAAGTGTGGGCCAGCACAAAGATCCGTATAATCACCACTTTCATAAATGGTGATGACTTCTTCCTCTGGCATGTCTTTAATTAGCTCAACTTTATAGGTTTCACCTTTTTTTTCAAAAAGTTCAATTGCTTCTACACGAGAAATTTCACGTCTCTTATAATCAGCATTTTCTTTGACTAGACGTTTCATTTCTTGTTCAATTTTTTCAATATCTTCTGGTACAAAGGTATGCGGGCTATCAAAGTCATGATAAAAGCCATCTTTAATTGCTGGCCCAATCGCAATTTTAGTCTCTGGCCAAAGGTTTTTTACCGCCTGTGCTAAAAGATGGGCACTGGTATGGTGAAAGATCTTTTGCCCTTCTTCATCATCAAAGGTTAGAATTGAGATTTCTGCATCTTTTGTGATTGGACGCAAAAGATCATAAATTTCTCCATCAACACTAGCCCCCAAAGCTTTTTTTGCCAAACCATGAGAAATAGATTCCGCTATTTCTAAAGGCGTTACGCTCTCCTTATCATAATCCCTAATCGCACCATCAGGCATGGTCATCTTTAACATTTTCTCTTTCCTCCCCAATAAAATACAAAATAAAAAACACTCATCCCCAAAAAATAGGGACGAGCGTACCCGTGTTTCCACCCAAATTGATAGCCAAAAGCTACCCTCTCTTCCTATCCGCTAACGGAGATAACCCGATGATGGTTTTCCCACCATGGCTCCAAGGTGGTATCCTTACTTTCTTATTTAAAATGCTTCCAGCCACGACATTTTTTCTCTCTCAAATAAGTTCTAAGTAAGGCGTCCTCTTCAACACCAATATAAACTTAATAAAGATAATACCCATTTTTTCCAGTTTTTGTCAAGTAATTTTAAAAAAACTGCTTTTTTCTCTCAAATATCAGCTCACTAAAATTACCTAGAAGCTCTATTCTACCTCATAAATGACATTTTGAATAAATTTTGCTAGTCCTTTTAGCCTTGCTTTAGAAATCGCACAGATGGCAAGACGGATACCATTGCCTTGAGGGACGACAAAGACTTCCTTTTTCGCTAATTGATCCGCCACCTTTAGTGCCTTTTCCGGGCTCTCTAAATCAACTGTCACGAAAAAGCCCGATTGATAAGGACAAAGCTTTAGCCCTAATACCCTTGCTTCCTCTAAAAAAAGCGTGGCACGTTCTTTTAAGATGCTTGCCAGATATTTTTCCTCTTGGCGAAAAGCCTCAAGACGCTCACGATCATTATAAATACTACAAATTGCCATCATTGCAGGACGAGAACTATTTGACCAAGTCGCTCGTGCTGAAGCACTATTTGCTAAGATAAATTCGTCAATGACTGCCTGACTTTGACTGAGGGCAATCATCGCTCCTAGGCGGTAGCCATAAAGAGAGTATCCCTTACTCATGCTCGTACAAACAATGACCAAAAAATTCTCTGGCAAGCCCTCAAAGAGGAGGAAAAAGTCTCGAGATTGTTCTTCAGCAAAGTCAATATAAGCCACGTCCACCACCAAGATAACATTATTCTTACCATTTTGGCTCAAGGTCTTTAAGCCCTCTACTAAGGTCTCCCACTCATTATAAGATAGCTCAAATCCAGTCGGATTATGTGCTGGTGTATTTAAAAGCAACATCACATTGCGTTGTTTTTTGGCAACCTCTTGACAGGTTTTTAAGCAAGCATCAAGGTTAAAACCATCTTCCCTATCAAAAGTGGTAAAAGTTTCCAAAAAGCGTCCATTTTCAGCAAGTAGGTTTTTATAATTTGACCAATAAAAATCTGTGGTAATACAACGCTCGCCTAATTCAAGATAGTTAAAAGAGGCATTTCTGAGGGCTGCTGTCCCTCCTGGGGTTGTCACCGTGCCTAGATGAGCTTTTGGTTTTTTGTCCAAAAAGACAGTCTTTTCCAAGACCTTTAAAAATTCGGGTTCTCCAAGGGTAGGCGCATAGCTTGCACCCTCTGAAAAACTCACTTCTTGCAAAGCCTTTTCTACAGTTTTCATCACCATCAAGGTGCCATCTTCATCTAAAAAAGAACCTATAGTCGCATCAAGAATATTTTCCTTGCCAATTGCTTCAGCTCTCTTTTTGGCTAAAGTGCTGTACTTTAAAATCAAATCAGGTCCACCCTTGTCGCGGGCATGACTTGCCAACAAACTCATCTCATCACCTCATTTTTATCATGCCCCTATTATACCATACCTTAGCCTAAGAAAAGCATTTTAAACTTTAGGAATAAAGAAGTTTGCTCCTGTCTTTGCCAATTTTATTTTCTCTTGCTATTTAAATTTTTATCTTTTGTTGCTATACTGATTGGAGTTTGACAAAGGAGATAGAAGTATGAGTGCAAAAAAACGTATCCTTACCGGAGATAGACCAACAGGGCGTTTACATATTGGACATTATGTCGGCAGTTTAAAAAATCGTGTTCTCTTACAAGAAGAGTATGATACTTTTATCGAAATCGCTGATGTCCAAGCCCTAACAACCCACTTTGAACGTCCTGAATTAATCAGTGACAGTATCTTGCAAGTGGCAATTGATAACCTTTCTGTGGGCTTAAATCCTAATAAGACCACCTTATTCTTGCAATCCCAGATTCCTTCCATTGCAGAGCTAACGATATTTTATTCTATGTTTGTGACCCTAAATGTCTTGCGTCACAATCCTACCACCAAGACAGAAGCTAGCCAATACGGCTATGATGATATGACCTATGGTTTTATCGGCTACCCTGTCAGCCAAGCAGCAGATATTACTTTTTGTAATGCTGACCTTGTCCCAGTGGGGGAAGATCAACGTCCTCATATCGAATTGGCGCGTAAACTAGTGCGCCGTTTCAATGATCTTTATGCCAAAGATGCCCCTATTTTAAAAGAACCAGAAATGAAAATAGGCGATTTTGGACGCTTACAAGGTCTGGACGGCAATCAGAAGATGGGTAAAAGTCTAGGCAATGCCATCTATCTTTCTGATGATGAAAAAACCATCGAAACCAAGGTGCGTGCTGCCATCACCGACCCTGCACGTATCCATAAGACAGATCCAGGCCATCCAGAAATCTGTGTTGTCTCTAAATATCACCAAATCTTTACCCCACTAGAATACGACAATATTTGTCAAATGTGTCGTGCTGGCACCATCGGTTGTCTGGCTTGTAAAAAAACCTTAGTCCAAAGCCTAAATCACCTCCTCGCACCATTTAGAGAAAAACGTGCCTATTACGAAACTCACCTTGATGAGGTCAAAGATATTATTTCAGCGGGTAATGCAAGGGCTAATGCTATCGGTACTGAAACTTTAGCAAAAGTCAAAAATGCTATGCACCTCGATATTGGAGTAAAATAAGATGTTAAAATCCTTTTTTGCCTTTGAGGGCATTGATGGTGCTGGTAAAAGCTTACAGTTAAAACACTGCGCTAAAGCCTTACAGGAGATGGGCGTCTCTGTTGTGACCACCTGTCAACCTAGCCATCTTGCCATCGGCAAACTAATCCGTGACGCCCTAGTCAATAAGCTAGACTTTGAGGAAACCACCCTAGCGCTTCTGTTTGCAGCAGATCGCCTAGAACACCTCAAAGAAATAGAAAGCCAGCTAACAGATAGCCTAGTCTTAACTGATCGTTACTTGCTTTCTAGCCTGGCCTACAATGCCTCCGCCCTAGATAAAGCATGGATTGAAAGTATTAATCGCTACGCTACCTTAAAGCCAAAAAAGACCTTTCTTTTTGATCTTGATCCCAAAATTGCCCTAGAGCGTATCAAAAAAAACCGCACCACTACAGAACATTACGAAAACCTCAGTCATCTTGAAGTCATCCGTCAACACTATCTTGATTATGCTAAAGTAGATGAGAGCATCATACTGATTGATGCAACCAAACCAATCACAACCCTTACCGATGAAATTATAAACCATATCACGCCTTATTTATAAAAAAACACGTCTAGTACCCTAAAAGTACTAGACGTGTTTTTTATAAATATTCTCTGAAAATCTGACTAAACTTATTGGCCAGCATCCGTTGATGATTGGACGTATTTTTGTGAATCGCCATATAAAGATCATAGTAGGCGCTTTTATGACTAATTGGAATGTGGACGAAATCCTTAAAAATATTGCGTTCTACAAAGGGTGCAAAGGAACACATGATGGCTTCTTCTTCATTTAAAAGATATTCACACATGCGTTCATTACGACTTGCCAGGGCAACCTTCATCTCAGCCAGATGAGATAAAGGATGTCTGCTTTCGCCACCTGCCTCATAAATCACCAGTGGATAATCGGTAATCGTATGAATTGATAAATTATTATGTCGTGCCAAAGGGTGCTTGGGTGACATTGCCATTAAAATTGGGTAGCGCTTTAAGGGATAAAGTTCCAAATGTTCATCAAAACTTCCTGTCATTTCCCCTGTAGAGAGTAACAGCCCTAAATCTCCAGGGTGCTTTACTACAGCACTTAAAATATCTTTTTGGACACGTTCAGCAGAATAAATTTGTACATTGGGATAGGTTTGAATAAATTCCATATAAGCTAGAGGCATGATTGCCACATCAAGCATAGAGGCAATATGGATATTGAGCTTACCAACAGTGACTTCCTTTTCTCCGCTTTCTTCGTTTAACCTATCTAGCATACGGTCACATTGACTAATAATGGCTTGCGCCTCACGGAAGACAATCTCTCCTTTTTCTGTGAGTCTCGTTCCCATTTTTGTGCGATTTAAGAGGGTTACCCCAAGTTCTGCTTCCAGAGCAGAGAGCGACTTATTGAGACTTTGCTGAGTTACAAATTCTTTTTTACTTGCTGCATTAATAGAACCATATTTGACAACTGATATCAAAAATCTGAGTTGTTCTATCTTCATAAACTCACCTCAGACTCTATTATAGCAAACTTTTTTAAATTGCACAAAAAAAGTGAAACCTCCAAGGAGGTTTCACTTTAAAACTTATTATTTGCAGAATTGTTCGTCTGCCCAAGTGAGTACTTCATCAAGAACTTTCATTTGTTCGAGAAGTTCTTCTTCAGTGATGATTAGTGGAGGGCAAACTTGGATAACGTTGTCACGTCCATAGGTGTAGAAACCAAGTTCTTTACATTTTGCAAGAACTTTCTTTTGGTTACCAGTTGTGTCAACAGCGTATTCAGCGATAGGTGCTTTAGTTGCTTTATCGTATACAAGGTCAAGTGCTGAGAAAAGACCGATGTAACGAACGTCACCAACACAAGCGTGTTTTTCTTTTAGTTTTTCGAGTTCTTCACCAAGAACCTTACCAACTTTTTTAACGTTATCTAAAACGTTGTGTTCTTCCAAGTAAGCGAGGTTAGCAAGACCAGCAGCACAAGCAAGTGGGTGACCTTGATAGGTAAGACCACATTGGAGAACATGATCATCAAAGTAGCTTGCTACTTTTTCGTTCATGATAACGCCACCGAGTTGAACATAACCAGAGTTAACACCTTTAGCAAAGGTAATCATATCAGGTGCAACATTCCAGTTGTCAACAGCAAATTTTTCACCTGTACGACCAAAACCACACATAACTTCGTCGCAGATCATGAAGATGCCATATTTGTCGCAAAGTGCACGGATACCTTGGAGGTAACCATCTGGAGGAATGATAACACCATTCGCACCAACAACGGTTTCAAGGTGAATTGCTGCAACGTTGGTTGCACCTTCAGCGATAAGTTGTTTTTCTAACATGTAGAGGTAGTATTTTGTAATTTCTTCATCAGATTTAAAGTCAAAATACTCGCGATATTGGAAAGGTCCCTCAAATTTAACAAAACCTGCTGCACCACCAATTTCAGAAGAGAAACGACGTGGATCCCCAGAAAGGTTACCAGCAGCAATGGTTGCACCATGGTAGCTTCTATACATAGAAAATACTTTTGTACGTCCAGTTACAACACGTGCCATTTTAACAGCATTTTCATTAGCATCTGCACCACCATTAGTGAAGAATACTCTTGTCATACCTTCTGGTGCCCATTCAACGATTTTCTTCGCTAGAGCAGCACGGGTACCAACTGCTTGACCAGGTGCAATGAAGCAGAGATCTTCAGCTTGTTGTTTGATGGCATCGATAACTTGTTGATTATGATGACCAATGTTCATGTTAACAAGTTGAGAAGACATATCTGCATATCTCTTACCATTGTAATCCCAGAAATAAATCCCTTCAGATTTTTCTACTGGAATGATGTTAGTTAAAGATGCTTGCGCTGACCAAGAGTGTACATTGTACTTGTGGTCCATTTCTAAAACTTCTTCGCGAGTAAATTTTGGTAGTTCAAAACTCATGTTAAAAACTTCCTTTCTCTGATTAAAAGTATGAATTTAATATATAAACATCCCTAGGGACATCTACGCTAAGATTATTTTGCCACTTCTTCTAGTGCTTCGTCAACCATTTTGCTCAATTTGTCACTAACAAGATATTTCTTGCGGATAACAAGGTAGAAAATAGCACCTAAAAATACCCAAATACCAAGCGCTGAGTAAGCTGGAACGCTTAACGCCCCTGGTGCGATAGGGATAAGGAGAAGACCTAAGAAGAGAAGTGAAAAGAGACTGCCGAATATACCGATAACGACAAATTTCTTGTCGCCATAGCGTTTTGCAAATACTGCTGCTGCTGAACAAGTGTAAAGGAAGCCTAGTGAAGCCCCTACAGAAGTCATGTCAACGATCCAGTTTAATACTTCACGACCAAAGAATGGTGCGATAACAGCCAAAGCACAAAGGAAAACAATACCATTTTTAGGAATCGCAGTGACTGGATCCAATTTACCAAAGTAAGCTGGAAGTGCATCTGCCTTAGCCATGGTGTACATAACACGGCTAGCAGAAAGGAAGAATGCGTTAAGACCTGAAACAACTGCACAAATCATGGCAATCGCTACAAGGATAAGACCAACTTTACCAAGAAGCATTTCAACAGCAGTACCAGTTGCCCAGTTTGTGTCACTGTTGATTAACTCTTGCCATGGCATAACAACAGCTGTAACAGTGTTAACGGTAACATACATCATACCTGCAATAAAGGTTGCAGAAACCATGATTAAGATAGTCTTCTTTTGAGAGAAACGATATTCCCCAGCTGCTTGTGGGATAGAGTCAAAACCAATGAACGCCCAAGGTGCAATTGCTGCTACAGCAAAGATACCTTTTAGGGCACCAGCTTCACCATAACCTGGAGAAAGGTTGTTTAAGTCTGGTTGTTGCCATAAAGCACCAGCCACAAGAAGTAAGATTGCGCCGACAAGACCCATTGCAACAGCGGTTTGAACCGCACCTGTGAAGCTTACCCCACGTACGTTAACCCAAGCGAGAATAACAATAGATAAGATAGCAACCACAAGTTCCCCAGCATAAACATCCCAACCAGCAACTTGATAAAGGATGGTGTTTTCATTAGAAAGCACCCCTGGGAAAATATATCTAGCAACAAGACCTACTGCTGTCCCATTGAGTGGAATCAAGCACCAATAGGTTAAAACCAAAAACCATCCGCAGATAAAGGCATGTAATTTACCAAAGGCTGCGTCAGCATAAACAAATGCCCCACCTGATACAGGGAATTTTTGGATAAGATAAGTAAAACTCAAGCTGATAACGATGGTCATTGCTGCCCCAATCATCATCCCAATAAAAGTACCTAAAGGACCTGACTCTCTTAGAAACATGTTACCAGGGAGTACGAAACATCCCCAACCAATCATCGCCCCGAGCGCTAAGCTCCATAGGTCGATCGCACGCAGGCTTCGCTGCATATGCACGTTTTGTTCTGAATTGCTCATAAGCATTTCCTCCTTTTTTTGAATCACTCGTTTTTTTTTGCGCAGCTCGCAATAATTAAGATAAGTTCGCTCTGCCCATTAGCGATTCGCTTATATCGTTTATATTAATCCTATTTATGGACTCTTACAAGTTTTAGGTTTCAATTAATCATTGAAATCATACTGTATTTACAACATAAACTTGAATAAAAGATTGTCAAATACATATATTTCATGGTGTTTTGCCTCGCAGAAAATTCTGATAAATTAGTTTAACTATTTTGTTCTATTATCTTCTATTATCTTTAAAATAAATTGAATTATATTCTCCTTTCGTCTATAATACTATGCAAGGCTTTTAGAAGTAAAAATTTAATTGTAGAAAGGAAGTCAGTTAATGAATCTTCAAGTCAAAAAAATGTTGAAGTTCATACCACTACTACTCGTGTTGTTGGTCAGCGCATCTCCTGCTTTCGCTACAGGGGATGACACACCTCTAGGCTTACTGTTACCAACTTGGAGTATTATCCCATTTGTCGGTATGTTACTTTCAATTGCAATCTTTCCAATTGTCAATGGACATTGGTGGGAGCACAATCTAGGAAAGGTTAGTGCCTTTTGGGCCCTCCTCTTCTTCGTCCCATTTTTTATCGGTTTTGGTGCCGAAGAGGCTATTTATCAACTCCTTCACCAAGTTATTTTGGATTATATTCCATTTATCGTTCTTTTACTTGGGCTATTTGCAGTTGCCGGGGGGATCGTATTACGTGGTTCTTTAGCTGGCACCCCTAAGGTCAATCTGATTTTCCTTATTATTGGGGCAGTTTTAGCAAGTTGGATTGGAACAACTGGGGCAGCGATGCTTTTAATTCGCCCTCTCCTTCGTGCCAATGCTTGGCGTAAACGCAGCAAACACAGCGTTATCTTTTTTATCTTCTTAGTTTGTAACGTTGGTGGGGCGCTCACCCCTGTTGGTGATCCACCACTATTCCTAGGCTTCTTACGTGGGGTTCCATTCTTCTGGACACTTTCACACTTACTTATGCCATTTCTCCTTAACTCAGTCATTCTCTTAGTGGTTTACTTCATTATTGAAAGTAACATGTATAAGAAAGATTTAGCAGAAGTTGGTGGTAAGGTGCCAGCAGATGAAGGTGATGGTAAATTACGTATCGAAGGTTTACACAACCTTATCTTCATCTTTATGATTGTTGGGGCAGTTATTCTTTCTGGTGTACTATCAACCTCTAGCGTCTTTGCTGATCCAAGCACTGGTACACTTTATGGCTTTAAGCTCTTTAGTCATCATGGTCATGATATCGTTTGGAGCTACCTCGACTTGCTCCGTACCGCTATTATCCTACTCGCTGCCTTCCTCTCTATGAAGACGACTTCTAAAGACTCTCGTGCATTCAACCGTTTCAATTGGGGACCAATCGAAGAAGTTGCCAAGCTCTTTATTGGTATCTTCCTCACCATGATTCCAGCAATGGCAATCCTTGCAGCTCGTGGTGGCGAACTTGGTCTGCATTCAGCACATCAATTCTTCTGGGTGACAGGTGCCCTATCATCTTTCCTTGACAATGCACCTACTTATCTTGTATTCCTAACGACTGCTGGTTCTTTAGGTGCTAGTGAAGGGGTTGTTACTACCCTTGGTACAGTTGATCCTCACCTTTTGATGGCAATCTCTGCTGGGGCAGTGTTCATGGGTGCCAATACCTATATTGGTAACGCTCCAAACTTCATGGTAAAATCTATTGCGGAAGAAAATGGTATTCAAATGCCTTCCTTCTTTGGTTATATCGGCTGGTCAGTCGCTTTCTTGATTCCACTCTTTATCATCAATACGTTCCTATTTTTCTAAAAAGCCTACAGCCCACTTTAATTAGTGGGCTTTTTTAGAGCAAAAATTTATGGAGGTTTGTTATTTTA
>CALIQN010000043.1 GCA_938044045.1 uncultured Peptococcaceae bacterium | reverse complement strand
ACAAGACAGGTCATCCGTGATGGCTCTCTTTATTTTGGCCCTTATCCTAGCGTTTACCAGTTACGTGAAACCCTAGACCTCTTGCATCAAATTTTTCCTTTGCGTACTTGTACAAAGGCAAAATTCAATAAACACGAACCTTGCCTCAATTTTCATATCAAGCGTTGTCTTGCCCCGTGTGTTGATAGGATTTCTCAAGAAGCTTACCAAGGGATGATTCAAAACATCGCACGTTTTTTTAATGGTCAAAATGAGTTCATTGAAAAAAAACTTGAAGAAGAAATGACACAGCACGCTGAAAATTTAGAATTTGAAGAAGCTAAAATCAAACGTGACCAGCTCATGGCCATTCGTGCCTTAAAAGAAAGCCAAAAGGTTCTTTTGGATCATGATGAAGACAGAGACTATGTCGCCATGGTGCGTAACCATTTAGGGAGCATATGCCAAGTCTTTTTTATTCGTAAAGGCAAGCTCCTGGGCAAAGAATCTTATCCTCTAAAAACAACAGAAAGCGATAATGATGATGAAATTTTTGCCAGTTTTATCAAGCAATTTTACCTTGAACAAGCCTCTGTACCCAAAGTCATAGAGGTTTATCGTCCCTTTTCAGATCAAGAGGCTTTAGAGGAATTACTCAGTAGCAAGCATGGCAAAAAAGTCAGTTTTCATATTCCACAACGTGGTGACCATAAAAAGCTCATGGAACTGGTCAAAAAAAATGCCCTTGAAGCCCTTGCCAAACGTCCTAATACTCAAGCTTATGAAGAGGATAGAACACTAAAAGCACTCGAAAAGCTTCAAGGCTTTTTACATTTAGAAAACTTACCTCGCCGCATTGAATGCTACGATATTTCCAATATTCAAGGTAGTGATTCTGTTGCTTCAATGGTTGTCTTTGAGGATGGTAAACCTAAAAAAAGTGAATATCGTAAATTTAAAATCAAAACAGTCGAAGGGCCAAACGACTTTCTCAGTATGTATGAGGTCATCACACGGCGCTTTAGTCATGTGGAAAAAGAAAAAGAACGCCAAGATAAAAAATTTTCCCATCTACCTGATTTGGTGATTATAGATGGTGGTAAGGGACAACTAGGCTATGCCAGAAAAGCCATGAGAGAAGTAGGTTATGACTTTATCCCTACTTTTAGCTTGGCTAAGGAAGAAGAGCTTTTATTTAAAGAAGGCGTTGAAGAGGCTATCGTCTTGCCACGAGATTCTTATGAACTTTATCTGATTCAAAGGCTCCGTGATGAAAGTCACCGTTTTGCCATTACCTTTCACCGCTCTTTACGTGCCAAACGTCAACTTGCCTCCATCCTTGATGATATTCCAGGCATTGGTCAAAAGCGTAAATCCCTACTTTTAGCGCATTTTGGTAGCTTTAAAGCCATTGTTAATGCCTCCCTTGAAGACCTAGAGATGGTGGAAGGCTTGCCAAAAGAGGTTGCAAATACCCTTTATTATGCGTTAAAATCACACTATACTTTGCAAATGCAATTAAAAGCAAAAGAAAAATAAAATCTTTTGCAATCAGAGAGGGGATACTCATGAAATCTTTTGTCGTCTATTTACTCTCCCTTTATGCGACCTCTATTTTGCTAGAAGGGCTTTACTTTGACACTATAGGCAGTTTTCTTATTGCAGGTATTGTGTTGTCCATTTTTAATGCTGTCATTAGACCTGTAATGTTACTCTTTACCTTACCGGTAAATGTCCTCACCTTGGGATTATTTACCTTTGTTGTCAGTGGTACGATGATCAAACTCACCAGCTTAGTCGTTGATGGTATGAGTATTTCTGGTTTTTGGACAGCTGTTTTGGCTGCTCTTATTATTAGCGTCATTAATTCTGTCCTATCTTGGTTGGTTGGTCTCAATGATTAAAGACAAAAAGAAAAAGACTTCAATTTTCATTCAAAAAATTGAAGTCTTTTTTACTTAAAATAGCATTCAAATAACGTATAGGTTTTTGGATCGTATTACTTCACTTTCCTCTGACTAGAAAAGCTAGTACTTTAGGTATCGTGTTATTTTTTACAGTGTCCTATTTCCCTTCAGCTTTTGCCGTTCTTTTAAAATTCATAGTAACACCATCATAATCACAAACAGCCTTATCACCATCAGTTTTGAAGGTAATTTCATCTTCTACAATAAAGCCATCTTCAGTATCTTTCCACTTACCTTTTTCTGTTTGACCATTTACATGAAGTTCACAAGAACCATCTGCATTTAAAATAAAAGTAAAACCACCTGGCATAATGTCACTGATTGCAAGTTCAACACCGGACATACTGGCACTTTCTGCCTCCCAAGTCCCTAAGTTAGGACTAGCTGACATATTTGCACCACAACCAGCTAAAAGCACACATAATAAAAAAGTGCTTACAAACATGTATAGCTTTTTGCTCATCTTACTTCATTCCTCCTTTGTCTTTAAACCTATACAACATATACCTATAATCTTATTATAATAGTTTTATATCGTTTTGTCTATATTTTTTTGTTACTTTTCTGTTTATTTTAATAGACTTGAAAGTTACACTCATTTTTGCTATTCTGAATGGGACAGTTCGAAACCATCCTGTCGTTAAACAAAACTAGGGAATAATAAATAGCTTTGCTCCCTGTTTAGGGGGGCTTTTTTTATTGTTCCAAAAAGGAGAAATTATCAATGAAACAACCAGATTCTATCGCAAGAAAAGTTGCCATTTCTGGCATCTTTATGGCAAGCTACATTGCCCTCATGTTCTTTACCCAAAGTTTTTCCTTTGGGCAATACCAAATTAGAATTGCTACTTCGCTGTATGCTTTTTCTAGTTTATTTCCTTTTCTGATTTTACCCTCTGGTTTAGCAAATGCTCTTTCAAATACCTTAATGGGTGGACTAGGTATTGCTGATATTATCGGGGGCTTGGTCGTTGGTCTACTCACCTCGTCAAGTATTGTACTGATTAGAAAGCTCAATCTACCAAGATTTCTCATTATCTTCCCGATTATCTTCATCCCAGGACTGGGCGTACCCCTTTATCTTCATATCTTGCTTGATTTGCCTTATTGGGTACTTGCCACTAGCGTTATTATCGGACAAATTATTCCTGCTTTTATAGGCTATTTACTCGTCATCACCTTAGAAAAACGTCTCTCAAGGAGTTAACATGAACAAAGAAAACTTAAGTCTCTTAGGTCAAGAAAATGTACCCTATCCTACGACCTATAGCCCTCAAATTTTAGAAAAATTTAAAAACAAGCATCCCAAACGTCCCTACTTTGTCAAATTTAATGCCCCTGAATTCACCAGTCTTTGTCCTATCACTGGGCAACCAGACTTTGCAACCATTTATATTTCCTATATTCCGCAAGACTTTCTTGTCGAAAGCAAGTCTTTAAAGCTCTATCTTTTTAGCTTTAGAAATCATGGTGACTTTCATGAGGACTGTGTGAATATTATCCTAAATGATTTGGTGGACTTATTAGATCCTCTCTATATTGAAGTCTGGGGAAAATTTACCCCTCGTGGTGGGATTTCTATTGACCCCTATGCTAACTATGGTAAAATAGAAACGAAATGGGAAAGCTTTGCTTGGGAAAGGTTAAAACTGCATGACCTTTCACCAGAAAAAGTTGATAATAGATAAAAGCTAGAGCATTCGCTCTAGCTTTTTTGAGAAGGGGACTTGTTATGCGTTTTTACGGTCGTGTTTTTCCTCAGGCAAAAGAGGAAAAAGGTTTTTATCTTTTTAATCCACGTATCACTTGGGCAGAACTTTTCTTTACTGCTCTTGGTACGGGACTTGCAATAAGCGTGCTTGCGCTTTTTCATAACCACCTTGAGATTATTTTATTAATTCCTCCTTTTGGCGCCTCGGCTGTACTACTCTTTGCTGCACCTACTGTTGCCTTAGCACAGCCTAGAAATGCCATCGGGGGACACATCATCTCAGCATTTTTTGGTGTCAGCTGTTACCAATTCTTTGGTTTAACGTGGTGGTCAATGACCCTCGCTGTCACCTTAAGCATTCTTGCCATGTCAATGACAGATACCTTGCATCCACCAGGAGGATCAACCACACTTGTCGCCATGTTTTCTCATGCCAGTTGGTCATTTATCCTCTTCCCTGTTGCTATTGGTATCAGTTTTATGATACTTGTGGCGATTATTGTCAATCGTTTCTCTGAGGAACGTACCTATCCTATGAGAAAGCGTTAGTCTAACAAGCTAAGATAGTTTTCTTCTTTAAACCCTAAAAGCACCTTATCATTTTTTATGAGTAAGGGACGTTTCACTAGCATCCCCTCACTAGCCAAGATATCAGCACGCTCACTGTCTGATAACTTGGCTAGTTTTTCTTTGTAGTTACCTTCTCGATACAGTATGCCACTGGTGTTAAAAAACTTCTTACTTTCATAGCCACTTTTCTCAAAAAGTGTTAAAAATTCTTCCTTAGTTGGTCTCACTTGGGTAATATCAATGGCTTCAAAGTCTAATTGATGACTTTCTAGCCATTTTTTTGCCTTTTGGCAAGTCGAACATTTTGGGTAATAATAAAATTTCATCTTACTCTCCTATCATTTTTAAGGGATTAACAACTTCATCAAAGGTTTGTTCATCTAAAAGTCCTAATTCTAAACAAGCCTCTTTTAAAGTTATACCCTTCTGATACGCCAGTTTTGCTATCTTAGCAGAATTTTCATACCCTATTACAGCATTTAAGGCAGTAACTAGCATTAAGGACTTTTCTAAGTTTTCCTGCATTTGCCCATGATTGACTTTTAGCCCTGCTAAAGCATTTTTTGTAAAGCTTTCCATTGCCTCAGCTAAGAGCTTAACCGATTCAATAAAATTATAAATTATTACCGGCATATAAACATTGAGTTCAAAATTACCTTGAGAAGCTGCCACACTCACTGTCATATCATTACCCATCACTTGAACGGCAACCATACTTAAGGCCTCACACTGGGTAGGATTGACCTTGCCTGGCATGATAGAAGAGCCTGGCTCATTGGCCGGTAAAATCAGTTCCCCCAAGCCTGTCCGTGGCCCTGAAGCCAAATGTCTAATATCATTGGCGATTTTTAACAAGTTACAAGCCAATGCTTTAAGGGCGCCATGGGTAAAGACTAGAGCATCTTTACTGGTAAGGGCATGGAAATAATTGTCACTCACATAGTAGTCTTTTTGATACATTTCACTCAAGTGCTTGACAACCTCTTGGCCAAAGCCTTTAGGGGCATTAAGCCCAGTACCGACAGCGGTACCACCTATCGCCAGATAAGAAAGTCTTTCTAAACCTAGTAAGATTTCTTTACGGCTTTCGATGAGCATATAACGCCAGCCACTCACTTCTTGAGAAAAACGTAAAGGGGTCGCATCTTGTAGGTGCGTGCGACCACATTTAAGAACAGAGGCATTTTCCTCTTCTATTTTTAGGAAAGCTGTTTCCATCTCCTCTAATTTAGGGAGTAAATACCCTACAATTAATTCTCTTGCTGCAAGGTGCATACTGGTGGGAAAGGTATCATTTGAAGATTGGCTCATATTGACATCATCATTGGGATGGATAAGCACACCTTCTTTTTTGGCAAGATTGGCAATGACCTCATTGACATTCATATTTGTCTGGGTGCCACTTCCTGTCTGCCAGACCTTAAGGGGAAAGGCTTCCTCATACTGACCCAAAAGCAAGTCATCACATACCTTGTCAATAACAACTGCTTTCTCCTCACTTAACTTACCATAAGCCAAATTGGCCCTGGCAGCAGCCTTTTTGATAGAAACTAAAGCATAAATCACTTCAAGAGGCATGCGTTGGGTGCCAATAGTAAAATTCTGACGGCTACGTTCTGTTTGTGCCCCCCAAAGAGCGTTTAGAAGTACCTTGACCTCACCTAAGGTATCTTTTTCTATACGATATTCCATGTTGTTCTCCCTTCTTTCCTAAACTAGTCTTATGATACCTTGCCCTAGAGTGGTTTACAAGCGTAATTCTAGATCCTAGCACTTCTCCTCATTTGAACTTTATAAAAAATACAAGGTAAGAAAAAAAGCACCTTGTATTTTTTATAAAGTTTTATAGCATTTTTCCCAAATCTTCACTAGTGATGGTGTTGGAGTCTTCACTCTTATCTTTGGCGATTCTCGATGACATCTGTCTAATCAAGTCCTCATTGAAATTTCTAATCCATCTGCCATTACTATGGTCATCTGACAGCGAATAATTGTATTTGACAATTTTAGCATAGTGTTCTTCATCGACAAGATAGCCGTATTTTTTTAAGCCCATTAACCCAATTGCTACAATTTCATCGCCTGAATAATCTTCAAATAAAAATGTATTAGGGACTCTACTATTTAGCCCTAAATTCATATTCAAAAAATCATCCATTTCTTTAGTATAGCCCGCAAAGATAATAACCATATCTTGCCTATGATCTTCCATAAATTTCAAGATTTCATCAATACATTCCATACCAAAGTCATGACTTGAAGCAGAACTATTTAAAGAATAGGCCTCATCAATAAACAGGACGCCTCCTAGTGCAGACTGCAAGACCTCTCTGGTTTTAATTGCTGTCTGACCAACATAGCCTGCCACCAAGTCACTGCGAGAAACTTCTATAAATTTATTTTGAGCGATAATACCTTTTTGATAAAGGATATTACCTATAATTCTAGCAACAGTAGTCTTGCCTGTACCAGGGTTACCCAAAAATTTGGAATGCAAGGTAAACTCAGATACGGCTTTTCCTTGTTCTACCCTCTTTTTATTGAGATCTGCCAGAGCAATAAATTCTTTGACCTTTTCTTTAACCGATAAAATGCCTATCATGTTTTCCAAATCTGCCAAATAATCTCTATCATTGTTTGCAGAAGGCTCATATTTTCCTATATTTAGCACCTCATCGATATCAGAGCGTTGTATCTTTGTGACATCTGTTGATTTTTCCTGATAAACACGATGGGCTAAGGAAGCAATAAGCTTTTCATTAAAGTTTCGAATCCAACGCCCATTGCTCTTATCTAAGGCACTTGCATAAGCATTTTTAACACTTCTTTTATAATACTCTTCATCCTCTAAGGTATACTGCCTAGAACTGAGGAATTTGATACCCATGGCAACAATTTCTTCTGGTGTGTAGTCTTCAAAGATGAACTTATTAGGCACACGAGACGCTAGTCCAGGATTTGTCCTTAAAAATTCTTCCATTTCTTTGGTATAACCAGCAAAGATAATCATGATATCTTCCCTATGATCTTCCATATATTTTAACATGGTATTGATAGCTTCTTGTCCATAGTTAATATTGCTACCTTTTTTATTTAAAGTATAGGCTTCATCAATAAATAAAATACCGCCTTTAGCTTTATCCAGTAAAGCCTGGGTACGTTCCGCTGTCCCACCAACACTAGATGAGATAAGATCAGGTTCAGAAGCCTCTACCATAGTAAAGTCTTCTCCAGATAAGACTTTACTATGGTAGAGAATTTCTCCAATCAACCTTGCTACCATGGTCTTACCTGTACCAGGATTGCCCATAAATACTGAATGTAAAGCGATATTCTCCGGTGTTAATCCTTGCTTGATACGTAAATTATTAAAATCAACCATCCCTATCATCTTATTGATTTCTTTTTTGACTTGTGCTAAGCCAACCAAATTGTTAAGTTTTTCCCTAACCTCGCTACCAGTGGATAAGATACGCTCTTGATGTGCTGTTTTACTAACCCCATCCTCTTGCCTTGTAGAAAGCAACGCCTCACGATTGATAAAACAACTATCCTCTGACACTTCTAATTGAAGTGCTTTGGCGATAAGTTTCTCTGCTTTTAAATGAGAAAACTCATTTAATCGAATCATTTGATTGCTCTCTTTGGAAAATACAATTTCATTGGCAATCAAAGCAGAGTTTTCTCCTAAGTAAAGTTCTACTTTTTCAAGACTTTCACCAAAAAATTCAAGCTTATCCTTATTGGTCAGATAAGAATATTCATTTAAAGATAGGTTTTCTCTAATAATACTACCGTTGATCACACCACGACTTTGGTGCATATCAAGAGACGTTAGGCTGCTATCCTCTAAAAACAAGTAGGAATTATCTAACACATATAAACAACTACTGTATTGCTTTTGCTCAAAGATAGCATCATAGCCATAAAGATTAGAATGTTCCATATAAATGGCTGGAAACTTTTTCTCATTGTCCCCACCACTAAGGGTAGAATTTTTAAACGTAGTGGTAGAATCCTTCAAATTGATTGCATTGGCACCAAGAGCTTTGATCTGAGCATTTTCAAATTCTGATTTTGAATCCTCACTATAGATGACTGGGAATATTTCGCCCAGGAGCGTACAATTTCTGGCAGTAAGGCTTGAAGCCTTTAAATTAATTGCATTGGCATCAAGAGCTTCTATGGTATTATTTTCGAGCATTAAATTAGAATTTTCAGCATATAAGGTCGATACACCCTCACCACGAATCTCACAATCTTTTAAGGTAAGATCTGATTCCTGTAAGTTGATAGCATTTGCCTGAGAAGCTTTCAGAGTAATATTTTCAAGCTTAAGGCGAGTATTGGACAGTGCTAAAATACCAACATTTAACTTTGCATTTTTTATCTCTGCTGATGAATGTGTAAAAAGAATAGGTTGATTTGAAGCGACATTTACCCAAATCCGATTGGCGTAAAGGCTCGCTTCCTCCTCTATACTAAAAGCATAGTGCTCATTTGATTCAGAAGTATTCTCAATCACCACGCAAGATAGCTCTAATTTTGAATGCTCACTCACATAAAAATTGTGATCTGCACGATCCAGTTTAAAATAAATATTAGAAAATTTGACCCTTACACCATTTTTGATGACTATTTTGGAAGCAATGATATTAGAAAAGTTGATTACACTATCTTCTTCGGTAATATTGCCTATAAATTCTAAATTTTTATCAATAAACAAAACATCGTTAAAGTTTTGATTTGTATTGGCTGGGCTATAAGAAAAACCTGGCTCTAATACGATGATATCGCCATCTTCAGCCCTTTGATAGGCAAGCTCAAGCGGCCAAGTATTCTCACTATTTCCCACTAAATATTTTTTTGGCATCAAATTTTCTCCAAATGATTTTATTTTTCACTAGATTGTTCTTTCATTAGATATCTAGTCTTTCGATAATCTCTCCATGCTGTTCTTTTAAAATAAGCTTTTCAATAATTTCTTCCTCTAAGTATGGAATAAATTGATTTAAATCCGATGCTATCTCAAATATGATATGACGCTCAACCTCATGAGTATTAAAACGCCAATCAGACTTTGTCTTATCATTCCAATAATTCCAATTCACATCTGCTCTTTCATAATAAACATAATTATGTTTTTTTGTGACATAAACCCTTTTAGAAATGATACTTTTTCTATCCTCAGAGAGAAAAGCATCAGAATAAAGCTTTATCCCTTCAAATAACTTATATCTTTTGATTGCATCTGTTGAGACGTTTAACTTAATTTCTCTATATTCCATTTTATCACCTCAATTTATTTCCCTCAGTTAAAACACAATTTTTTACTATTGTACTCTTTTGGGTTTCACTTTTCTACCCTACTTTCTACCATTGAAAATATAAAAATAGAAACTAGATATTATAGGAATTTTTACACTGCGACTGAAAACACATTTAATAATAACATAAAATACTTGAATTCTATCTTGCTTTGTGTTATCTTTAATTAGTTGTAAGTTAGTGTTCCGATGGCTAGAAAAAATGGTTATGAGCACTGATTAGGAAAGGAGAAAAAAACATGCATATTTTAAAACAAATCGAACAAAGTCAACTTAAGCAAGATGTTCCTGATTTTCGTCCTGGGGACACCGTACGTGTCGAAGTAAAGGTTGTCGAAGGTAGCCGTGAACGTCTTCAAGCTTTTGAAGGTGTTGTCATTAAACGTGCTGGACAAGGTCTTACAGAAACCTTTACCGTTCGTCGTACTGCTTATGGGGTAACTGTTGAAAGAATTTTCCCAATTCATTCCCCTCGTGTTGCTAGCATTAAGCTCGTACGTCAAGGTCGTGTACGTCGTGCTAAACTTTACTACATGAGAGAACGTTTTGGTAAGGCAGCACGTATTAAAGAAATCCACAGATAAGCCTACACCATCCACTGTGATGGCTAAAATAAAAAACCTGCTTGGTCATTTGACCAAACAGGTTTTTTTATTTTAGCTTTACTTTACTGATTGCCGACAAAACTTTCAGCCCAGTACACTTCACCATTCTTATCAATATAAACGCCAATACCTACATCAGTAAATTTTCCATTTAGAATATTTTCTTTATGTGCTTCTGACTTCATCCAAGCATTATGGACTTCTATAGGATTTTTTTGATAGGCGGCAATATTTTCTCCCGCTATGGTATAGGTGATGCCATTTTCACCTAAGACAGTAAATGGTGAGCGTTTGTCAGGTCTTTCATGGGCATAGTGTGTTGCAATTTCCTTAGCACGAGTTTCTGCTACCTTTTGAATTTTTTCATTGGTTGTCAATGGTGCTAAATGATTCAACTTACGTTCATAGTTGATAAAGTTTAAAATATCAGCACTCGCTTGCTTAATAAATTCTTCTTTATTTTTCTCTTTAGAAGACTCATACTGTTTTATAAGTGCCTTAGAGGCAATAAAACCAGTATCTTTGACATAAGCCAAGGTATTGTCTTTTAACATCTTGTCAAAGTCTGTGTATTTCACTTCTTCTATTGTGGTCTTGGCTGGTGGTGTGGTCGTAGTAATAATCACCTTTTTAGCGGTATTATCCCAATCAATATTAAAGCCTAGGCTATCACTCATCACACGAAATGGTAAAAAAGATCTACCTTTGACATATTTTACTGGGCTATCAATTTTATATACTTGGTCATTAATAGAAATATAGTGACTATTTAACTTCATCTTGATGAATCTATCACCTTTTTCAACGGTGACTTCACTCTTTTGGCCAATCACTTTAGCGCCTAAAGATTCCCCGATGACACGCACAGGTACATAGACGCGTCCGTTACTGATAAAAGGTGGAACATCACTTTTGACTTCTTTGCCATCTACCTCAATAGTAATGGTGGGAGAGGTAGCAGCTGATGCTTTTTCAAGCAAAACTTCATTACCTACAACAAAACTGCCCATCAATAAGCCAACGCATAACATATAGGAAAACAACTTTTTCATACAATTCCTCCTCTATCACTGTTTTTTCAGCCCAGCATATTGGTTCATAATCTTTCTTGAGACCTTGATGCCATCAATTGCAGAGCTCACAATGCCGCCTGCATAGCCTGCGCCTTCACCTATCGGATAAAGGCTAGGGTGAGAAAACGATTGAAAACTATCCTTATCCCTTAAGATTTTAAGCGGTGAGGAACTTCTAGTTTCTATCCCTGTTAAAATCGCATCCTCCATAGCAAAGTTTGAAAATTTCTTATCAAATTCGCCTATGGCATTTCTAAGTTGTGCATAAAGATGTTCTGGCAACAAAGAAGAAAGATTACATAGCTTGTAGTTTACCACAGATGGACTAACTTGTCCCATCTTAGTTGTGATTTTTTGATTACAAAAATCCGTCAAAGTTTGTACTGGCGCAACATTACTTTTTCCTGTTAGGGCAAAGGCTTTTTCTTCCAACATTTCTTGAAATTTTAATCCTGCCAGAGGCTCAGAACCATAATCCCTTTCATCTACAGAAACTAAAATTGCGCTATTGGCATTTTCCTTATCACGACTATGGTAACTCATCCCATTAACACAAAGTCTGCCTTCTTCTGAACTTGCTAAAACAACTTCTCCACCTGGGCACATGCAAAATGTATAGACACCTCTATTTGTTTTTTTATCATGATAGGTCAATTGGTAGTCTGCTGCGCCTAAATATGGACTATCTGCATAGGTGCGATATTGATGTTTATTGATAAAATCTTGAGGATGCTCGATGCGAAAGCCTACAGCAAAAGGCTTATTTTCTACTGCCACCTGATAGCTTTCTAGTAGTCTAAATAGTCCTCTTGCACTATGTCCAACTGCTAAAACAATCACTTCACTATAAAAAATCTTGTCATTTGCCAGTTTTACACCAACGATTTTATCGTTTTCTATAACAAAATCAACCACACGATGTTCAAAATGAACCTGACCCCCATTTTCTTCAATCTTTTTTCGCATTGAAATAATCAGTGGTCGCAGTAAATCCGTCCCAATATGAGGCTTTTTTTCATACAAAATTTCAGGTGGTGCCATATGATTGACAAAAGTTTCTAATACTAGGCGATTAAAAGGACTCTTACTACGGCTGGTTAATTTGCCATCTGAAAAGGTACCTGCCCCTCCTTCACCGAACTGAACATTGCTATATACATTAAGCTTACCTTCTTGCCAAAATCTTTCTACACTTTCTACCCTTTTTTCAATACATTCTCCCTGTTCCAAAACAATAGGTTGATAACCATATTTTGCCAATTCATAAGCACAGAATAAACCTGCTGGTCCAAAACCGATGATTAGGGGAGGATGTTTTAAGACCTCTTGTCCAAAACTAATGACCTCTTCAACCTCATCGTAGAGACTAACCCCCTTTTTTTCCAACTTTTTTAGAACTTTTTCACTAAGGGTGATCTCTACAGCGACTTGATAGAGAAAAAAAGGGGCTTCACGTCTTCTCGCATCCAAAGATTTTTTTAATATGCGATAGGTAGTAATACTATCATCGTTTAAAAGTTTTCTTATCTTTTCTAAAAGTGCTGCTTCAGATTCTTCAAGGCTTAATTTCAATTTATCTATTTTTATCATATCTGCCCCCTTATCTCTTACATCAAAGTATGATAGACTAATGAAATGATAATTTTAGGTGGTGTTTAATTTGCATCTTTCTGTTAAAAATAAGAATACAACATTTTTACCTATATTGCTAGGTACTGATGCCAACTGCTATGGTATGGCACGCTCCTTTCACCAAGCTTATGGTATAAAATCTTTAGCCCTTGGGAAATACCCTCTACTGGAAACCAAGCACAGCAAAATCGTCCATGTCGAGACCAAATCTGACTTTGATCAAGATCAGTGTTTTTTAAATACTTTAAATGAAATTGCCAAGGCTTACCTTGCCTATTATGATAAGCTCGTCCTCATTGCTTGTGGGGATCGCTATACAGAGTTACTTAGCCAATATAAAGAAACCTTGAGTCAGCATTTTTATATTCCATATATTCCTAATACTTTGAAACTGCAACTGGAAAACAAGGAAGCCTTTTATAAGATATGTGAAGACTACCAACTTGACTACCCTGATACCTATTTTGTCACCAAAGAATCAAAGGATGACATCGTCTTACCCTTTGGTTTTCCTGTTGCCATCAAAGCCAGCAATAGCATTACCTATGTCGATTTAAACTTTGAAGGCAAGAAAAAAGCTTATAAAGCAGAAACAAGAGAAGAAATGCAAGACATTGTTGATCTTATCTATGCTAATGGTTATGACGACACCCTGATTATCCAAGACTTTATTCCTGGTGATGCTTCGGCAATGTATGTCTTAAACGCTTATGTCAATCAAGCTCAAAAGGTGCAAATGATGTGTCTTGGCCATGTCATCCTTGAAGACCACACCCCTCATGGAATTGGTAATTATAATGGCATTATCCAAGAGGCTAATTCAGCCCTTTATGAACAATACCAAAACTTTCTTGAAGCCCTTAGCTATGTTGGCTTTGCCAACTTTGACTTAAAATATGATGCGCGTGATGGTAAATTTAAAGTTTTTGAAATCAATATTCGTCAAGGACGTTCTAGCTTTTTTACCACTGCTAGTGGCTGTAACCTTGTCACCTATCTTATTGATGACTTAATCCATGGTAAGACCTTACCAAAACCACATTACCATGATAATCCTTATTTATGGTTGCATGTGCCAAAGCGTCTTGCCCTTGAATATGCTAATCCAAAGCTTTTACCACAAATTAGACGCCTCATCAATGAAAAAAAAGTCTGTAACACCTTACTGTATGACAAAGACATGAATCTCTATCGTTATATCAGAATTAATCGTTTTTACCAACAAAGTTTTAAAAAATATCGTCTCTATGCTAAATAATCAGCTCAATCAAAAAGAGCTTATCCACTGATTGGATAAGCTCTTTTTTTATTTATTTTCTTCTGTTGGTAGGCAGCCACTACTACAACTGCTACAACCACAGCCACAACCTGTATTGCCCTTTCCTGTCACTCGCTTATAGATACCTCTGAAGATAATCCCAGCAGTAAGACCAAAAATGAGAGCCGCAACAAGATAAGTTACCATAGTGATTCCTCCTTATATTATTCTAATTTATATATACACAACTTAAGCTTTGAAAAAAACCTCTGCCGTATTAGGCAGAGGTTTTTTTTTAAAATAATCTTGATCCGATTTGGTAAACAAGGAAAGCGATCACATAGGCAAAGGTACATTGATAGAAGAAAGCAAAAAGCGTCCATTTCCAACTTACCATTTCACGCTTAATCGCACCCATTGCTGCAATACAAGGGACACAGAAAAGGTTAAATAGTAAATATGCCATTGCAGCGGCTGGCGTAAAGGCTGCTTGAATCGCTTGGACAAGCTGTGGTTCCGTACCGTCTGTAAAGCCATCACCCAAGCCATATAAGACTGCCAAAGTTGCAACCAAGTTTTCTTTTGCCACTAGACCTGCAAGTGCACCTGAAGCTGCCTGCCATGTACCAAAACCTAGTGGTTGGAATATTGGCGCAATGACGCCACCTAAAGCTGCCATCATGGAATCCTCTACCTCTACCAATTCAAAACTGAAATTGTGAGAGCTTATAAGCCAAATAATCACAGAAGAAGCAAAAATAATCGTACCAGCCTTTTTAATAAAGCCTTTTGCCTTTTCCCACATCATCAACAAGACATTTTTGAATTTTGGCATACGATATTCTGGAAGCTCAATAATAAATGGTGCTGGATCCCCAGAGAAAAGTGGGGTGTGTTTCAAAATAATCCCACTCAAAATAATTGCTATAATCGCTACAAGATACATTGCAGGGGCAATAAATGGATTTCCTGGTAGAGCTGCTGCTGCTAACATTGCCACAATAGGAAGCTTTGCTCCGCAAGGCATAAAACTTGTAAGCACAACAGTCATACGACGGTCATTGTCATTTTCAATGGTTCTTGTTGCCAAGATAGATGGTACTGCACAACCAGTTGCCATCAAAAATGGAATAAAGGACTTCCCAGAAAGACCAAAACGGCGGAAAATTCTATCCATGATGAAAGCAATACGGCTCATGTAGCCACAACCTTCTAAGAAGGACAAGAAGAAATACAAAAGCATGAGCTGTGGTACAAAGGTTATTACTGCTCCAACACCGGCAATAGCACCGTTGACAAGCATATCAATGACCCATTCACTTGCCCCAGCATCTGTTAGAAACTGTGTTACCCAATCACTGAATGGTGTGACAAGATAATTCCCTACCCAGTCTTGAGAAGGTCCACCTATGGCTGTAATGGCAATATAGTAAACCACAAACATCACAAGACCAAAAATAGGTAAGGCCAAAAATCTATTGGTGACAACAGCATCAATTCTATCGGTTCTTGTTAAGTTCTCTTTGGTTTTTGGTCGTGTCATCACTTGAGGCATAAAGGCACCAATAAAATCATAACGACTATTGGTAATAATTGTTTCACCATCGTTATCCAGCTCATCTTCTAGATCAGCAACAATTGCCTCAACTTTCTTCACCACTTCAGGAGAGAGTTTTAAATCTTCTTTAACTCTCTTATCGTTTTCAATAAGTTTAATGGCGTGATAGCGCATTTCATCGCCTGTTAAACCTACCACTTCTTCTATCTCACTAATGGCTTTTTCAACACTCTCACCATAGCTTAAAACCGAAGCATTCACCTTAACTTGATCCAATTTTAAGGCTTCATCAACAAGCTTATCTAAGCCTTGATTTTCAAGGGCTGAGATAGGCACTACAGGAATACCACCCAAAGCTTTGGATAACTCATCTATATCAATCTTTAGACCTCTTTTTTCAATAAGGTCCATCATATTTAAAGCAATAACAACAGGCACCCCTGTCTCAATTGCTTGTGATGTTAAGTATAAGTTACGCTCTAAGTTGGTTGCATCAATAATATTGATAATAGCACTTGGTTTTTCTTTAATAATATAATCTCTTGATACAACTTCTTCTAAAGTATAAGGGGATAAAGAATAGATCCCTGGAAGGTCAACGATGGTAACATCGTTTTTATGGTTTTTTAACTTCCCTTCCTTTTTTTCTACCGTTACTCCAGGCCAGTTCCCAACATGTTGTTTTGATCCTGTCAATTCATTAAACAGGGTTGTTTTACCTGCGTTTGGATTACCTAAAAGGGCAATAAATCGCATAACTTCCTCCTAAATTATAAATTTTCTACTAAAAAACTTACTTCATTTCGACGTTCTTAGCATCTCCTTTTCTTAGAGAAAGCTCGTATCCTCTGATAGTCACTTGAATAGGATCGCCCAAAGGTGCTACCTTACGCACAAAGACTTCTGTGCCTCGTGTGATGCCCATATCCATCAGACGTCTTTTGACAGCACCCTCACCTAAAATTTTAGCAACAATGCCAGATTCTCCAGGCTGTAAGTCTGCTAATACCTTACTCATACCAACACCTCCTTATAATTGATAACATCACTCAAAGTTAACCCACTTCAACAACAGTCACTTTATCGGCTAAGTCCTTTCCTATCCCAATGCGAGCTTCTCTGATATTTAGTATCATATTACCTGCAGCAGAATTAACTAAGGTGACTGTAGAATCTACAATTAAGCCTAAATCATTAATATGCTTAATTGTTTCATCTCTTCCTGATATTTTTACCACCTGGTAAGTTTTTCCTATCTCACCATGAGAAAGTGTGATACGTAGTCCCGAACCTAAATTTGTCATGTCAATCTAACTCCTTAAAGTTATTTATAACTTACACTTAACATTGTATAGTTTACCATTGGTAACTGTAAATGTCAAACCCTATCTTGTAAGAATAACTTATATTATAGAAAAATAAAAAAAAGCCAAACAACCAACGTGTTTGACTTTTTTATTTTTCTATAGTTAACTCTTTGCTTGGGGTGCATTTGTATTATTTTCTGCATTTTCCTGTGGAAGTACAACACCACTAGGGACATACTTTTGACCATTGACATAAAGCTCATCTAGCATATTACCAAATTTTCCTGTATTGACATCACTACCACCTCTATTTTCAACATAGTTAATCATAATACAGGTACAAAGATAAGGATTATTTAAATCAAAGCCACAAAACCAACCCAGATTAACACTACCATCAGCCCCAACTTCTGCTGTACCTGTCTTCCCAGCAGAACGAGCAAAAGATCGTCTCGCATTAGGATGAACAACATTTACGGCTTGCTCTAGGGCGAGATTGATATAATTAATGTTATCTTGAGAGGTGACCTTACCTTTCCACACTTTCTTTTCAGCACCTAAACTCGTTTGAGGAATTAAAACATCTCCCCCATTAAGCAGCGCAGAATAGTACATGTTCATTTGCAAAGGTGCAATGAGATTTTGTGCTTGCCCATAGGCAGTATCTACTAAGGCAATTGGTCCTGTCAATGTCCCACTATTTGAAATACGGCTTTTATAGATTTTAAGATCACTTGGCACTTCTTGACCGATACCCAAATTTTGCAAGGCTTGAATATAGGTCTCCATACCTACATCTAAAGCGACTTTAGAAAAGAAGATGTTATCTGAATGGATCAATGCTGTCTTTAAAGTGATAAACCCATCAATAGGCGTTACCCTATGAACTGTATAACCACCCCAAGAGCTGTCAGGCTGCCAACGAGAACCTGATATATTATAACCTGAATTATCAGCTGTTGTAATTACACCATGATTAAGCCCAATAATAGAGGTCAATAATTTTTGTGTTGAACCTGGAAGAAAAGTCTGAGAAAACAGTCCTTCATATGGTGTTTGAGATTGAGCTTTTAAATTATTCCATTGTTCAGCACTCATTGCTGCATCAGACCAAATATCAACATTAAGGCTTGGGCTGCAAACAAGTGCCAAAACCTCTCCATTTTGAGGATTCATCGCTGTTCCAGCACCATATTCACCACTGACTTGATTAAATAATGCTTGTTGAACTTTTAAGTCTAAGGTAGTTTTGATATCTTCGCCATTTTTTGGCTCACCTTTTAAGAGAATATTTTCCGGTTGAGCCTTGAGATAGACCTTTAGACCATTTTCACCACATAGCCTTTCTTGATAGGCTTTTTCTAAACCTAGACGGCCTAAATTCATCCCCACTTGGAGCTTTGTCTCAAGATTTGGATGCTCTGCTTTATATTCAGCGACATCATTTTCTGTTGCCATACGCACAAAGCCTACAGCATCACTTGTCAAATTACCAAGAGGATAAACACGCTTACCTGGTGCAACATCCTTTGCTAGGACTTTACCGTCTCTATCCAAAAGCATCCCACGATTGGCTGGTACAACTGTAAAGCCCAACTCATCACCATCTTTTAAGCCAGGAAAAACATAACTTCTGTTCCAATCAAATTTCCAGATATCTTTTTGTTCACCATTAACATTTTGAGTTTCGCCAACAACCTTGGTCAGCTTGATGTCAACAGGCCCTTCAACTTCGCCATAAGCTGTATTTAAGGTAAACATAGCATGATAAAGTCTTGTCATATCATCACTGTTTTCCTTGTCAAAATCTACTTTGGATAACTTCGCATCGATTGTTTTTAGTCTTGAATCTAAATTTGCTAGTTCTGAAGTAAGGGCTTCTTTAGAATAGATACTTTGACTATCACTTGATAGTAGTGGATAGATTGCCTCTATATTTCTTCCACTCAGTGCCTCTGTCACCGTATCAATCCCATCATCAATTGGCTTATCAAATAAGCATCCCGATAAAGTAATACAAAAACCTAATACGATTGCTAAAATACCATATTTATACTTCATCTTTTACCTCACCATTTCATCAGTCGTTTAACCATACTATCAAATACCCTATCTGGCAATATGCTTTTTATTAGGACTATTGTTTTTGAACCAAACCCAACTAAGTATCGAGTCTTTGGCTTGCTCGCCACTACTGCTTGATAAATACACTCTGCAACACGCTTAGGTGTAGAAAGAAAGGGATTTTTTGTATAATGTTTTAATAAGAACTTCGCTTGCTTTTCTGTCATTTCTTGGTAGGCACTATCTTGAGCTAAGTCTTGTAAATTTTCCCCCACAATAACTCCCCAAGGTGTTTTTATCGCACCTGGTTCAATAATAATAACATCTATACCAAAATCTTTGACTTCCATCCTCAAGGCATCACTATATGCTTCAAGTGCATGTTTAGATGCATGGTACCATGCCCCTAATGGTAAGGTCATCTTTCCAGCAATGGAAGAAACATTAATAATTTTGCCCTTTCTCTGTTCTCTCATATAAGGAAGGACAAGCTGAGTCAGTCTAGCTTGGGCAAAAAGATTGACTTCAAATTGTCTTTTGGCTTCTGTTAAATCCACATCTTCAATGGCACCATAAACACCATAACCAGCATTATTAATCAGAATATCTATCTTACCTTCTTCTTGCACAATGGTTTTTATAACTGTCTGCATTGTGTTTTCATCACATAAGTCCATAAACAATGGTCTAATCCCATATTGTTTTAAAGACTCTAATTTTTCAAGCCTTCTCGCCACGGCATACACCCTGTAGCCCTTTGACGCTAAGTAAATTGAAGTTATCCAGCCTATACCACTACTAGCACCTGTTAATAAGACAACAGTCATAAAATCCCTCCTTTGTGGTATCACAATCTAATTATACACTAAATTTTCTATTTTTTATTCTTTTTTTGTAAATTATTTGATAAAAAAACGTATCTAAATAAAAACTTTTATTTAGATACGTTTCTTATTATTTCTTTTCTAATTCTAACACACGCTTACTTGTACTATCCGATTGTCTTACCGTCAAAGCTACCATATCGCCTGCCTTTAAGAACGGTACAAAGTCGCCTAGACTGTATGGTGCAATATATACCGTAGATGCGCCTTCTAGCATAAAGTAATAATAAGTATCTCCATCTATCAAGACCGTTTCTTTGGCACTAATTTTACCATTGATTACTTCGGTTGGAGCATCGGTACTATCATCTATATTTGTATTGCCAGTATCTGTACTAAAGGCATTAAAAGCTTCTTTTACAGTTACGCCAGTCACCACACGTTGATAATTTTCTGCATCAATAAAGGCATACAT
>CALIQN010000042.1 GCA_938044045.1 uncultured Peptococcaceae bacterium | reverse complement strand
GTACCCATACCGAACACAGAAGTTAAGCCCTTCAGCGCTGATGATACTTGGTATTTTTTTCCTGGGAAAGTAGGTCATTGCCGGAATTAATCCTCGATAGCTCAATGGTAGAGCACTCGGCTGTTAACCGAGGGGTTGCTGGTTCGAGCCCAGCTCGGGGAGTTCTTTAGAGCGATTTTTTAATCGCTCTTTTTTTAAGGGAGTATAGTTCAGCTGGTAGAATAACGGTCTCCAAAACCGCAGGTCCTGGGTTCGAATCCTAGTGCTCCCGTAGGAGTAAAATTTTGAACGTCACGAAGAAAATTCGTGGCGTTTTTTGCATTTTATTAAAAATATAAAGTCGAGGTTTGTTTTACAAAAAAGGACAGTCAGAAAACTGACTGTCCTTTTTTAGTGATTGAAATAAATTTATTCTTAAAATAAAACTTGACGATAAAAGTATAATAAGGTAGTCTAAGAATAGAGTTCTAAAACTGTAAAAAGGAGTAAAAAATAAAATATTATCATATTGAAATCTAAAATTTTACAGTTTTAGATTAGTATTAATCGTACCAAATTGGATGATTCTAGAAAGGGAGGTAGGCAATGAAATATCACATCAAAATCGCCTTAAAAGACAATCAATTTAAAATGGACTATCGTCGCACAATTATTAGTTTCTTTAAGAAAGCCATTTCCAGTTACATGGATGGGGCGTTTTATCAGGATTTGTATGAAAATGGCGCTTATCAGAAATCTTTGGTCTGGGCAATCAAGTTTAAAAAGCCCAAGTTTGAAGGAGAGACTATTTTTTTAGAAGAAGGTAGCTTTGAGTTGACCTTAAAAATCAATGATGCTGAAACAGCGTTGATTTATTATTCTAGTCTTTTGGAAATGAAAGGGGTAGCTTTTCCCCTAGAAAAAGGCAATACCATGACCTTGGAAAGCATTCGCATGGTACGTGAAAAGGTCATTGCTGAAGAGGTCGCTGTTTTTAAAATTCTTTCACCAATTTGCTTAAAGGTACACGATTCGAGCAATAAGGACAACTATCTCAGTGTTGAGGATGAGGACTTTTCTATCGAGCTTTTGAAAAAACTGCTAGAGGACTATCCAGAACAACAGGCTAAGGTAAAAGCCCTACAATTTAATTTTGAGGGGCTGAAAAAGATTATTATTCGAGCCTATGGCATGAAGATACCAGTGACAATAGGTACTCTTGTCATCCGAGGAGATATTGGGCTTTTGAATGAGATTTTGAAAAAAGGTATAGGCTCCAAGCGTAATTCAGGCTTTGGCTTAGTGGATGTACTCATACCATGAGAAAGAGGGTGAAACATTGATTTATGAAGTAGTGTTAGAAAAAAATGGCAAAGGATTTGACCGACGTATTGAACCATCTGATTGGCGATTTTCAGCAACGATAGTGGGTTTGGTGCGATACCTTGACTATAATCATTTGCCTTATGAAAAAGAAGGTAGGTCTCTTTATTACAATTTCAGTGATGTTGACTTGAGTCAAGAAGGGGTTGAAAGCCAGTATCTTCGTCTTGTGGAACATCGCTTTATTCATTTAATGCACCATATTCAAGTCAAAAGAATACTTTCTGATGATTTAGTTGAGGACAATGGTGAACTCAAACTTCTGAAAGATAAGCTTTTAGGCAATACCGTGATGAAAAAGCATTTTTCTGGTTTTAAAGAACCTCTAGTGCAAAAAGATGACATACTTCATGTGCTTGCAAAAAATAATCTTGAAATTATCAGAGAAACGTTCAAAAACTCAATATTTGGTTATCGAAAATTTATCAATCAAGCCATTTATGCTAAGGGGACACAAGAGCGTTGCCGGCTATGGGGCTTTTATGTTGATACAGGAAGAAAAACGAAGTCTTTAGGATTTTGCTTTGAGAAAGCAGCAGCCAAGGTGGTGGATTTTCCTGAATTTGACTTTTTACCTTTTGCTTTTTCGCTAGGACAAAATTCTGTCTTTGTGAATAATAATGTTTCTGTTGATCGTTTACTCAAGTCTAATAATGACCTAGATGACTATCTAGAGAAGGTTGAGGAAAAACGTGCCCTTTGGAATAATATTTTTTATCAGCTAGGGGAGAGTGGTGCTTTTATCGCCCAAAATGTCGAGATGATTTTGAAAAAAGTTGAGGAAGATGCTTACCATACGGTGATTTTACGTCAAAGTGCCATTGAAACGTTTAAAAGCTTAAGACAAAACAATCTCCGAGGGGATAACACCACAGCCTTGGATAGCCTGTTAAAAAGTAGTATTAAGGTCACAGATGATTACTACCTTAACTTGAGTGAAGAAATTACAGACTGCATTCTCAATGAAAAACTATTGGATGATTTGATTGAGAAAATCTTTAAATTAGACAATAGTAAAAAAGATGGTGCAACAAATGGTTTTCAACTGAAGCAATTGATTCGGGTCAATCTTGTATTATATCGCCAGTTGAAAAAATTGGAGGAGACTATGGAAGAGAAAAATTATTTAAATGGTGCCTATAGTGCAGCACAAACAACGAAAAGATATTTTTTAGAAAAGAACTTAGAAAATAAAATGAAAGGTTATCGCCAAAAACTGACCAGTAGTATTGTAGCGAAGGACTATGACCGTTTTATTGAAATCATGCTCCAGCTTTCTTCTTACACAGAGACAGCATTTCCGTTTTTACATCACTTAATCAAGGATTTTGAAGGCAATAAGAATTTAGCTTATGAGTTTATCAACAATCTTAATAACTTTCAAGATAGAAATTAAACTAAGGAGACAGTAATTATGAACAATCAAGCATTAACCTTAACAGTCGTTGCCAATATGACTTCTAATTATGGTGAAGGGCTGGGTAATATCGGTAGTATACAAAAAGTCTATCGCAATGGAAAATCCTATGCCATTCGTTCACGTGAAAGCATGAAAAACGCCATCATGGTGCAAAGTGGCTTGTATGATGATTTGAAAGTAGAAGTGGATAAAAAGGTTAACCAAAAATCTGTTTCAGAAGAGGTCAATGCCAGCAATCACCGTGCCTTGGAGGGTGGTTATATGAATACCTCAAAGGGCACAAAAATAAGAAAAAGTTCCTTTTACCTCACTGATGCCATTGCCTTTGCTTCTTTTATCAATGATGCAAGATTTCATAATAACCTTTTTTTAGCGCAAACCTATGCCAAGGCACATGGTTTTAATCTTCAAGATAATGCTAGTGAAGCAGGGCAAATGGTCTACCAATATGAATACGATAAATCTTTAAAACGCTATAGCATCACCATTGATCTCGATAAGGTTGGAGTAGATGAGAACTACAACCAAGTGGCAGGTAAGGAAGAGCGCATAGCACGTGTTGTTGCGATTTTGGAAGCAGTGCAAAATCTTTCTTTGGTGGTACGTGGCAATATGGATAATGCCGAACCGGTCTTTATCGTCGGTGGCATCGGTAAACGCAAGACACATTATTTTGAAAATGTTGTCCAAATGGATCATCTTAGTCTGAAATTAGGCGAAGATTTGAAAAGCAAGCTAAAAGAAGGCTATCGTGCGGGCTTATTAGAAGGCTATAATTTTGACAATGAAGATGAAATCAAAGCAGAGTTAAATACAGTAGGGATAGGGGAGTTTTTTGCTGACCTAAAACAAGAGGTGAGAGCATATTATGAAAGCCTTGAGGATTAAACTAAGACAAAACCAAGCCAGCTATACAAGGGAGGAGACTGTTAACAATCGCATGACCTATCCTTTACCGCCTTTTTCAACCATCATAGGTGCCTTGCACAATGCCTGTGGCTACAAGACCTATCATCCGATGGAGATTTCTGTCCAAGGGCGTTATGGGGCTATGCAAAGCGAAGTCTATACCAATCATGCACTATTAAACTCTACCTTAGATGACAGAGGGACTTTGATATGGCTCCCTAATAGCAATATGCTCTCTACAGGCTACATCCCTGTTGCTGAAGCCATTAATGGTACAGGTAATAGTTTTGAGAAGAAAATCACCATAAGAGAGTATCACTCTGAACTTTTAGAAGAATATATTGGTCTAAAAGCACTCGATAGAGCTTTTAAGACACGTGAATCTACGGAAATCAAGCCAAAGGAAAGTGCTTGGAAAGAGGAAAAAAAGCTGCTGAAAGCCCAAGCAAAAACTTTGGAAAAGGGTTCAGAAGAAGCCCTAGCGATTAAAGAAAAAATAGATAACGGAGATAAGCACATTCAAGCCCTTAAGGCGGCCTTTAAAGAGAAATACGAATCCAGTTATAAAGAACCTTATAGTCATTTCAAGACGCTAACAAAAGGGCCTCAGCACCAAGAAGTCTTGTATGAGGTGGAGCTTGTCCTCCATGTCAGGGCAGAAGAAGCGGTTTTAAATGATATCATGAGCCATCAGCATGACTTTATTGCCCTAGGGCGTAGTGAGGACTTTGTAGAGCTTGAGGAAATGAAGCTAGTCACCTTGGAAGAAGAAATTGACGAACAATTAAAACTGCCTCCAAGATATACCATGGCAGTCAATATGGATCGTATCGAAAAAGGGGTTTATATTCTTTATCTTGCTGGTGATAAAGAAAAGCAAAATGCTGAGGGAACAGTCTATTATATTTCAAAGGACTATACCATTATTGATGGGCAAAGAGTATTTAATCGGATACCTTGCTTATATACTTCTAATATATCTATTGATGAGGAGAGCGAAGGCATACTCTGGGATAGTGATGGCAATTATATTGTTGATTTTAACTGAGGTGGTCTGATGGAGAAGATAGCAGTCCCAACGCTGTATCAAGATTTTTATGCCAAACCTAATGAAAGCCTCTACAGCCACACCAAACACTTGCTGGAAAATTTGGAGAGCTTGAAGCATAAGGTGAGTGAAGAAGATTTTAAGTTGATTGCCCTAAGCTGTCTTTACCATGATATTGGCAAGATGAATCCTCATTTTCAAGCACGCGTCAAAGCAGAAAGAACACTTCGATTTGATGAGACCAAAGAGGTAGGTCACAATGTGCTTTCTTATTGTCTAGCGAAGTCGCTACTCAAGGGTATCCTTGATAAGGAAAAACGCAATATCGTCTTATATGCTATTCTCAATCACCATCATTATGTCAATAATCGTGAGGTGCTGGAAACAAAGGGTGCCTTGATTGAAGACAATATGGCGGACTTATTACCTTTATTTGAATTAAAAAAGCCTAAGCAAGTTGTCACTATTAGACAGCTTGAAGCCCTACGCACCTTATCAATGTGCCAAGATAAGCAAGCTGTTTTAGTCAAAGGTTTTTTGCACAAGTGCGACTATTCGGCAAGTGCTCACCTACCTGCAGAAATTGAAAATACAGACTTATTGGAACGTCTAGCAAACTTAAACTATCAGTGGAATAATATGCAAAGCTTTGCCAAAGCACATAGTGAGGAGAATCTCATTATTATTGGCTCAACAGGGCTGGGTAAAACAGAGGCATCACTCCTTTGGCAAGGCAATCACAAGGGCTTTTATGTCTTGCCATTGCGCACAGCAATTAACAGTATGTATGACCGTCTGAAAAAACAACTCTATCAAAGTGACTTTGACGCTTATTTGGGTCTTTTACACAGTGAGACAAGAAATGTCTATTTAGAGAATGAACAAACGAGCGAGGATGAAGTCGCAGAAGATTATTATGAAAAAACAAAACATCTGACCTTGCCATTGACGATTTGCACCCCTGACCAGTTGTTTCGCTTTGTCTTTCGCTATCCAGGCTATGAGCTATTTTTGGCAACGCTCAGCTATTCCAAGGTAGTGATTGATGAGATACAGGCGTATTCACCAGACTTGTTGGCAGCCTTGATTTATGGCTTGCAAATGCTTGTTAAGTTTGGTGGCAAGTTTGCCATCACGACAGCGACGTTGCCACCTTTTATTAGGAATTTTTTGCTGAAAGGTAGCGAGACAGCTATGCCATGGCAAGAGGCAGTCTTTCTCAAAGAAGAAGTGCGTCATAGGGTGAGCCTAGAGGATGAGTCTTTGGCTGCGGAAACTATCGCAAGCTTTTACCAGAAAGAAAAGACGGAGAGCAGAAAGATTTTGGTCGTCGTCAATACGGTGAAGAAAGCACAGGCAATTTACCGAGCCTTAAAAAATGATGTAGGGGATAGGGAGTGTCAGGTCTGTTTACTCCATTCAAAATTTACTGTCGCTGATAGGGCATTGAAAGAAAAGCAAATCAAAGAAGATGGCGCATTTGCCTGCAAAAAAGAAGTGATTTGGGTTGCCACCCAAGTCGTAGAGGCGAGCTTGGACATTGATTTTGATTATCTTTTTACAGAATACTCCGATTTGAGTAGCCTGTTTCAGCGGATGGGGCGTTGCAATAGAAAAGGCAAAAAAGAAGGCGTGGAGGCAAATGTCTTTGTTTATTTGCAGATTGAAAATGGACTAATCTGTAAAAGCTCCAGTCGACAAACAAGTGGAAAAAAAGGCTTTATCTACCAATCGTTACATGAGTTAGGTAAACAAGCTTTGCTGAAATGGCAAGGAGAAAACAAATCAATAGAAATGTCTGAAGAGGATAAGCTAAAGATGATAGACACTGCCTATACTTATGAGGCGATATGTGAGTATGAGGCAGGTTTATCCGGCGAAGTGGGTAGGTTCATTCAAGACTATGAGAAAAAATATCATCAGCTTCAAGCGCTTATCTCTGGGGAATTAAGCCAAGAAGATGCCAATAGAGAATTTAGAAATATCCTGTCCTGTCGTGCCATTCCCAAAGCACTTTATGAGGAAAACTATGATGACTTTATCGCAATCGAGGAGAAGATTACAGCCTTAAAAGAGGAAATCAGAAAGGCTCAAGAGGAGAAGGCAAGAAAGCAATATAGGAAGGTAGTATTAGCCCTACAAAATGAAGTGATTCAATACACTTTGTCGGTAGAAGACTATCGTGTCGACAGACAAAAAACATTGTTTGATAAAGCAAGTAAGCTCTATATCTGTAAGAGGGAATATCGCTATTCTCCTGAGCTAGGCTTATATTTTGATGATAGTGTCGAGGATAATATGGAGCCTTTAATATGGTAGAAGATAAGATAACAGGTGTGATGGTTTACTACTATTTTGTCTGCCAGAGAAAATTGTGGTTTTCTCTTCATGGGATTGCTATGGAAAGCGAAAATGAGAATGTGCAGATTGGTAAAGCCTTGGATGAACTGAGCTACAAGAATGAAAGAAAACATATCACCATCAACAATGAAATCAATCTTGATTTTGTGCAAAAAACAGGCATGATTCATGAGATTAAAAAGAGTAGACAAATCGAAGAAGCCTCTATTTGGCAAGTGAAATATTATCTTTACTATCTAAAAAAGAGACACGTCACTGATTCACAGGCAAAGATAGACTATCCTTTGCTGAAAAAGAGTCTTGAGGTGAACCTCTCTTTGGAAGATGAAAAAGTTTTAGAAAAAGCAATCCTTGATATCAGAGCGTTGAGCCAAGACAGCCAACCGCAAAAAGTCGAAAAAACTAAAAAATGTTTGAAATGTGCCTATCATGACCTGTGTTTTGTCTAAGTACGGAGGTACAAATGAAAAACAGTTTGTATATTTATCAAAATGGTGAGCTAAAACGACATGATGATACCCTGCAATTTATCAATAGTGAGGGGGAAAAGCGACATATCCCTGTCAATAGCATCTCAGAGATTTATTGCTTTGGGGAAAATACCTTAAATACGAAATTGATTAATTTTGTTGCCAAGCATGAGATTCTAATCCATTTTTTTAACTACTATAGTTTTTATACGGCAAGCCTCATACCTAGAAAAACGAAGATAGCAGGCAAACTCTTAGTCGCTCAAGTCAGCCACTATACGGATGAAGTAAAACGCCTTGTGCTGGCAAAGGCTTTTGTCTTATCCGCAGGGAGCAATATCTATAGAAATCTGAGATACTACCATGGTAGGGGTAAGGCTGTCAGTCAAACCATGTCAGAAATTGAAACCTTGGTCAATAAGATAGAAGGGTGTACAAGCATCCCCGAGCTTATGGGAATAGAGGGTAATATTCACAAGTGCTACTATAAGGCATGGCATCAGATGATTAATCAAGAGATTGATTTCCAACAGAGGGTTAAAAATCCTCCGGATAATAGGATTAATACGCTTATCTCTTTTATCAATACCTTGGTCTATACCACAGTTTTAGGAGAAATCTACAAAACACAACTTGACCCAACGATTAGCTACTTGCACGCGCCAGGCACCAGTCGATTTTCTTTGAGTCTCGACATTGCAGAAATTTTTAAGCCTTTGATTGCTGACAGGCTCATCTTTTCACTTTTAAATCGTAATCAAATTCAAGAAAAGCATTTTACCAAAAACTTGGAATACCTCCATTTAGAGGAGAATGGCTCAAAAATTATTCTGGCTGAATATGACAAGTATCTTAAGCGAACCATCCATCATAAGGATTTGGATAGAGAGGTAAGTTATCGGTATTTGATTCGTTTGGAGTGCTATAAGCTCATCAAACATTTGTATGGTGAAAAAACGTATTTTCCTTTTATTATGTGGTGGTGAGTCATATGTATGTGATTGTAATCTATGATATTGCCGATGAAAATCATGGGCAAAAAAGATGGAAAAAAGTCTTTAAATTATGTAAGCAATCTTTGCGACATATACAAAATTCTGTATTTGAAGGGGAAATGACCCAAGCAGAGTTATTTGCCTTAGAAAAGCAAATTCAAAATGAGATAGACCAGGACTTGGACTCTGTGATTGTCTTTAAGAGCCGAAATGAGAAATGGCTTGACAAGGATATACTGGGCAAAGAGATGGCCGACCCTTTGTTTGTGTGAATATTTAACTAATGCTAATAATAAATCGAAATAAGTATTTATTTCTTTGTCGACCTGTGATAGACTCAAAACATAGGGGGGTCGACAAAGCCCTTTATAGATAGGCAGAGAAACCATTTAATGCTTAAAAATTATTGAAATTTAGAGGATGATAAGGGTAAAAATCAGAGGTCGACAATTCGCACCATTGAAACCCTTGTCAATCCTAAGCAAAATAGGTCACGCCTTTAAATCGAACCATACTGGAATGTAAATATCTGTATTTGTTTTTTCAAAAGTTATAGCTCCAACACCATCTTTAAATCGAACCATACTGGAATGTAAATACTGTTTCGGTTTCCCCTTGCTTACTTTTTTTCGTCTTTAAATCGAACCATACTGGAATGTAAATTTTAGTAAAAGACTTAAGAATAGATGCTGAAGATGTCTTTAAATCGAACCATACTGGAATGTAAATATGATATTTGCAAAAGGTGCGTCAAATTCGGGGTAACTTTAAATCGAACCATACTGGAATGTAAATACGGCTAATGCAGTCGCTTCAAAGGGGGCTTGGAAACTTTAAATCGAACCATACTGGAATGTAAATGGGGTTGAAGCTGGTTTCCCCGATATTAGTTTACTCACTTTAAATCGAACCATACTGGAATGTAAATGGTCAATGCACATAGTTCACCTATACGCATACCTGCTTTAAATCGAACCATACTGGAATGTAAATAGGTCTATTCTATAATGATCTACTACTTCATTATTAACTTTAAATCACACCATACTGCACTTGTGTTCTGATAGGAGGGCTTGGGCAGTTTAAACTTTTTCAAGGGTATCAAGATGGATTTGTTATCATTATGATGTGATGTAGTCTATGAAATGAACTGGAAATTTAAATAAGAGGATGAATTAGATATGTTAAAGTATAAACCCATTTATTGGTTTGTGATGACGCCTTTTATAAAAAGAGCCTTAAAAACAAAATATAGTCATGACGATATTAAAATGATTGTTGGAAATGCTAAAGTTGAATACAGAGCCTTGCTCAATAAAGCTGATGATATTGGTGCGAAAAATCCAATGGCTTCTAATTTGTATTTTTGTTTATTGTTTTTTTCTTTTATGCAGGGAAGTGAAGGGAAAATAACATCTAAAGATCTGGAAGAAATCATGAGACTGACTTTATCGGATCCCATATTGTTAAAGTTAATGGGCAAGAAAGATTTTAATCAGCCAAAAGATTTGCAAGAATTTAAAGAGCATATCTATAAGAATTCTGATTGGGCAGAGCACCATCGCCAAGAGTATCCGGAAACTTGGAAGTTTAATTTTGATGATAGCCATCAAGATGGCTTTTATTATTATTTTACGAAATGTCCAATTGCTAAATTCTTTAAAGATAATAACTTAGAAGAAATAACACCTCTGTTTTGTGAATTAGATCATCTGATGATTAAAACGAGAAAAGCAAAATTACTGAGGGATAAAACATTGGCCCAAGGTGATGATAGGTGTGATTTTTGGATTGTTGGCGATAAGGTTCAGAACCCTAAATAATTATTGATAAAAATAGACGAGTCTCAAAAGAACGAAGGTAGGATGTTATGTCAAAAAAAGATTCAGAGTTTCAAGTCAAATTGATGTCTTTTCTATTTCGAGGCAAAGAAATCTTTAAACCTCTAAATACAGGTTTCATTGATGAAAGAGTCAGTTGCATCAGGGAATATGTTGCCAATATTTACTTTTATACCAAAGATGGGTATACCATCATGATTGATGCAGGCTATAACTACGATAGGTTGGCAGAAAAGATGCAGTGGCTGAATCTCAACCCAAAAGAGATAACAGAGATTTTAGTGACCCATCAAGATACTGACCATGTCGGCGCGATTGAAAAAGACAGTGATGGCTTATTTCGCGAGGCAACACTCTATATTGGAAAAATTGAAAATGAGTACTTAGAAGGTCGTAAACAACGCAAAGTGTTTTGGGGATGCTGCAAGTTGCCTCAAGTGCATATTGAGAATAAAAAAGTTTTGATTGATGATGGACAGGTCTTTTATATTGGCAATATCAAGATAGAAGCCTTTCTTGTGCCAGGACATACATGGGGACATCTTGTTTATTTGATTGATGAGACGTATTTATTCACAGGAGATACCATTTGGTTTGGCGCAGATGGTGGCTACGCATTTTTAAACACCCTTGCAGAAGATAGAAAATTGCAAATCAAATCATTGAAAAGATTGGAAAGAGTACTTAGAGAGAGAAATCATCCTTTAAAGATTATTACAGGGCATACTGGCTGGACAGATGATTTAGACTTCGCTTTTGCTCATATCGATGAAATTTGCAACGCATTAAGGCGAAAACCCAAAGTTCATGACCCTGAAGCACCCTATGATGGTTTTGATGAAAGCGAGGATACAGAAGAAACAGCAAGAAGTGGTTTCCTTGCTAAGTGTTATTAAAGACAGGTCACTTGTGAAAAGAGATAAGCTAGTCTTTAATCCTTAAGATAGGGATGATATTGGGAAAAATATTAATCATGGCAATATCCAAATTGCACTGTACTGGGAATTAAAGGTAGATAGTGCTATGCTTGTCCTGAGTTTGAAAAATAATCCCTCTACCGATTTGGTAGAGGGATTATTTTTATACAGATTTTATAAAAAATATTGACAGAGTAACTTCAATATCATGTAATGGTTTAAGAAAGGGGGAAAAGATGGATGATATAAAAATAGTTGCTGTTCTTAATCTCCTAGTTGTCATAGTTGGACGAGCTAGAGAGCTTATTGGCTTATATAGAGACAATAAGCGAGAGAAAAAGAACAGCAAACCTAAAAAGCCCCTTTCGGGGATAAGCTAAGGATATCATTCATCATAGAAAAATACTATTAAAAATATCTGTAATGGCACTGATTATAAGTATCCTAGCCTTAGGTCTAACCATTTTCAATGCGTATTTGACATCGAAAGAGAGAGAATAATATCAGAGGCTAAAAACGATTAAAATAATGTCAGAAATGTAGGATGTTGTCACTATAGGTAATCTTCTGCTTGAATCAGAAGATTAAAAAGGGCATCTAAATGAATACTTTAAGAAAAATAAAAGCATTTCTACTATTTCCTGTATTACCTATCATCGTGGTATTCTTTTATCCAGTAAATCTATTTATTGTTCATCCGATATGCTTAGAAAGTACAGTAGAACGTCATTTATCCGCTAAAAATCTTAGTGGCGAAATCAAAAAAATTGAATTACATCGTCAATCTTTGCTCAACAATGAAAGTATTGTGGTGGTTCAATTTAAAGACAATCCATACACCTATATTTATACAAAAGATGTGTTTAGTACCAAGTTAAAAGTAGAAATTATAGATGAAACTGCCTATGTTATTAATTTAGACTTGCAAGACCTTGCATATAAAAATAAAAAGAAATCTATAGAACAATATTGCATATATTCCAAGTCAGATTTTTTGGCGGATGCCTATACACTAAAATCTAACTCGTACCATTCTAGCCCTTAAAGACGTCTTTAGGGGCGTTTTTTGTTTGGCTTTTAGTGTTAAAAGTATTGACAAGAAGTTATTTTAGGCCTATATAAAAGATAAGGAGGTGCTAAAGTGAGTGGCAGGTTAATTCTTATCGGACTCCTAGCTTTTTTAGGGCTTGCTCTCTTAGTGATTATATTGGGACTGTATCGTTATCTAAAACGCAAGGATTCATCTGGCAAATCATTAATGGAAGAGCCAGTGAACGAAGAGACAGATACGACAAAAATGGAGCTTGGTGAGCTTTTGGTCTATGGCGCTATCCTATTGGTAGCAGTATTGTTTGGTTTACGGATGATGGATAGAGGTGGGATTGGCTTTTCTAACTTGGCCTCAGCGATTATCGTACCGCCAGTGATGGCACTTTTTAATGCTCGAAAGCGTACAGGTAAAGCTATTTTTGTGTTTATAGTTGCAGCAACAGTAGCACTTTATATGGTGATGGTGTATGTTATTATTGGTGTGCCGGTAAACGCCCCAGTGATCACAGTTGATAAGACAGCAATCACAATGGCAAAGACCACTGTAGGGGATGTGCTAGCAGAAGGCTTTGACATCTATGTCAAAACTGGCGAGTCTAGCAACAGAAACTATGACGACTTACTTTCTTCTGGTGAGTTTAAAAAGTATTCTGCTGATAGGAGCGTTTTGGTCAAAAAAGGTTTTCAGAGAAATAGTGACACTACCTCTCAAGCACCTTATCTTCTTGTCAAAGATGGTAGGGTACTTGGTGGCTTGGGTCTGTATGGGGATAAGACCAAGGATAAGGTCTTAGAAGATTGTACCATCATTCATTTTAGTCTTGATGAAGATTGTATTGTTGTGGCAAGGGCCGGTGATATGGCTTATCATTTGGATGGGATGGATTTGCTTTTACCACTAAAACAAGCAACCTTAGAAAAAACATTTGGTCAAAAGCTTTGGTTAGTGCCACCAAGTGAGCCAAGAGATAGTACCCAGTTACATTATGGTATCCAGTGGTCAACTGGCAGTGACCATCTTTTTTGGAATGAATACTATGCCTACATTCATTTTGATGAAGGCAATTATATGACTGGCTTTGAACTTTCGACAGAAATCGCACGTGATTGGGATGAATGAGGGCAGAACGATGAAGTACAACAAGCTAACCTATTTTTTGTACTTGATAGGGTTACATAGTGTTTGTATATTTTTTAGTGTCAGTTGTTTTTGGTTTCCAGATTGGGGGGCATGGCTTAAACACACACGTTTTCTAAATTCTAGTTTTCCGGTCTATCCGATGATAATTATTTTGGTGTTTCCAGCCTTGTCTATAGCGCCCTATGTTTTTCGCTATAACTTTCCTTATGTACCGATAAGCAAAAAATTGATACTGACAGGGTTGTTAATTACCAATGAAACTTTGATTTTGGCGTATACTGCCTTTATTCATAAAATAATGGCATAGGATAAGAAGTAAAATTGTTATTATGTAGGAGGATAAAAAATGAGCAATTTATTGAAAAAAACTTTTGATAAAACTGTAGAAGATTTTAATCAGGAATTTTGTGGTGAAACGGTTGAACTTTTGATTGTAACCTTACGAGGTGTCAAGGGAGCAGCTGCCTTAAAAAATGGGTATCATCAGCCCTCTGTTCATTTTGTCGCCTGTGTGAATGTCGAGACAAAAGAACTTTCTACCCTTGAGGGGCGTCTTGAATGGCTCGTCAGTCCTGAAGAAAGAGAGGAAAAAGGTTGGCTGTATACCTTTGAACCTTACAAAATACACCATGTCAGATGTAGGAAAAGACCAGCTATAACCTTAGAACCCTATATGGCAGAAGTATTAAATAACTGCTACGGGCTACTGGATTATATTGATGATGGTGCCTCAGATAGTAGATTAGAAGCATTGATTGACGAGTTTTCCAAACCAGTTGTTATTAAAGATGCAATCGGTGAATTTACCTTAAACAGAGCATATTCATGGTTTGAAGGTAGTATTGATTTTGCTGGCAATAAAGTGAGCGTCATGTTGGATGCCAATCAAGATGGCGAGGTACCTCCAGCCTCTTTTTCTCACTTGAAACAATTTACTGAAACCATAGAAAGCCGAGATAGTCAAATACGAGACTTTATCATCAAAGATTTGTGGGAAACAGCAGAAGACTGGATAGATTCTGATGAGGAGAATGAAGAAGTATTAACAGAAGAATATTTTTATAATTCCTTATTTTTATCAGAACTAACCATCAGTGAGACAGGCGAGTTGACACTCTATTATGGCGATGAAAAAGAAATTTTTGCCGGTCATGCAGTAGAAGTCCGTGCCATGATAGATGGAGACATCGAGGGTGTAGACTTGGTAGGGTAGTGCATTGATAAGAGAGAGCGTGAAAGAAAAATTTAGGAAGGTGTGAAAAATGCGAATCGTTTATCCAAAGGAAATACAGGACTTAGGGGATTCTATACCGGATGAATATTGGAATGATGAGGAAAATGCACCACAAGAGTATCAAGAACGCATTGCACTTTGGCGAAAGAAAATGAGTGAATATGACGAAGAGGTACGAAAAGAATTGTTTGGTTTTTAATCACGCCTTGAATTGGTAAGCAGTTGTTCTAGACATCGTCAACAAAAAGTGTCTTTATTTTTTGTCGACCTGTGATAGACTCAAAACATAGGGGTGAGACAAAGCCCTTTATAGATAGGCAGAGAAGCAATTTAATGCTTAAAAATTATTGGAATTTAGAGGATGAAAGGGGACAAATCAAAGGTCGACAATTCGTACCATTGAAACCCTTGTCAATCCTAAGCAAAATAGGTCACGTCTTTAAATCAAACCATACTGGAATGTAAATTCTCATTTTTTAACTCCTTTCAAACCCATCAAATGACTTTAAATCAAACCATACTGGAATGTAAATAGGGTGATATTTTTTAGAGCGAGATATCGAGATCCGTTTATCACAATACATGCATGCATTACTTGTAAACAAGCTAACTTTTTCACATTGTGAAAGGCTTTATGAAACCAAAGGTTTTGGTGAAATAAGTAAGGCTGCAGGTCAAGATTTAGCGAAAACGATTGCTGAAGAGGGTGTTCTTAGAAAGCAAGACAAGTATAGTGTGGTACCTGAAGAGTGCAAGAAAATTTTAAAAGAAGAGGTAGGTGATTTATTGTGATTTGGGTTGATAGATGTGGTTTTTGTAAGCACCATATAAAGGGTGATAAATGTAAAGCTTTTCCTAATGGAAGCCCTGTAGAATTCAGGGAAAGAACAGGACAAGAATGCAACAACGGCTATAAATTTGAGGTGAAAAAAGAGCGTAAAGCAGAATACAATAGATTATTCCCAAATTGGGATAAGCCATTTATTCCAGATAATACCGTTAAATATATATCAAAAGATGGGCGTGTTAGTGTGGAGTAGCTTGAAAATTTAACGATTCTTGAAATTAGAGGGTCAAAAGGGGCTAAATGGATTTATATAGATAAAAATACAGCGTTTGGCGATGAAGGTGAATTGCTACTTAGCAATGAGTTGGAATATAAACTTATAAAAAAAGGGGTATTTTTTTGTAGTATGACTATACTGGAAGAGCTAAGAGAAAAAGCTTTTAGACTATCACATTTGGCAAATAATGTAATGACGGATGAAGAATTTGCAGATTGGGAAAAAATTTGTGCCTTATCTGGCAGACCGAAGCCTTCTAGAAATTTCCCTTGTAGAGCTGTGTATGAGCACAAGAATATTTATGAACAGGATGAAAACGGAAATTATAAATTGAAAGGAGTCTGATGAGTATTATGTTGAGATTGAAAAATGTAAAAAAACGGAGGCCTCATCATAGCTGATTGTTATCCAGAGGATAGTCAAGTTGTTGTGTATATAGGCGTTATGGGTAACGACCAATCTACTTTTTGAGGCGCTTTTGATGGTCATGAAGGAGAATATACAGGTTATCTTTCACATGCTAGACGAGCCTTAAAGGAATATCTTTACAACGAGTATGGAGATAATGTGCTCATAGGCGAGGCGATTGGTGCTTTTAGTCAGAAAGTATATTAGCAGAAAGCCCTACTACCTCATTTGAGGTAGTAGGGCTTTCTTTTATATAAGAACAACGATACTTCCTTTTGCATACCTCCCGAAAGATATTGGTTTTATAAATAATAAAGTTTCGTGCTGTGAACTTTAAGATAAGAAAGTCAATGAATGTAAAGACATCTATCGAACTATTAGTGCAAAAATCTTTGTTGTAAGGTAAAGTGGTATCTCTTAAGAAAGATTAAGGTGATAATGGTAGCAATGAAGAGACCTAGAACACCAATATCATAGCCATAAAGTATTGGTGCGATCTGCTTAATATCCTTTGAATAGTTTTCTAATGTAAAGGTGGATTTAAAGTAAAACCATAGGAATCCAAAGCTATTTAGAAAGATAAAAAGATAAGTTATTTTGGCTTTAGCAATAAACACAATACCGAGATACACCAAGCTAGCAATGGAGATGATAAATAACCAAGATAAATTTTCTGCATGAGTAAGATCCTGAGGGCTGAAATGAGCTTTCGAATCAAGATAGGAATTAATTAAAGAAATCAAATTTAGTAGGTTTCCATACACAAAAATAAGAAAAAGATTGATGGCGGTCTTGTATCCTATAAGGGGAAGCCATTTTTTTAAAAAGTTCATGATAATCACGCTCCTAAGATTTTTCTTTTTATGTGAATTTTATAAACAATAGAGAAGAGCATTTACATATGTATGTGCGTATAACGTAATGATTTTAGAAAGGGAGGTACTTGTTGCTTTTGGTGATTTTGAAAGGAGAATGTAACAATGGACTATCAAGGTAGATGGTACAGGATGACTTAATCAAGAGTATGCAATAAAGACATAAGGTTATTGTCCTAAAATAAGGAAAATCTTTCTAAAAATAATTAAGGTAATTAAAAAAAGTACAATACTGACTGAAACCAAGGTATTGTATAGACAAGATAAAGATTGCTCTGGTGTTAAGGCAATCTTGTTAATGATAAAGTGAAGGTAAATGAGGGGTTTGATAATAAAAAATGAGAAAATACAAGCATTGATACCAATAATATTCAAGCTAATGTTTTGTGAAGTCAATAAGATGGTTATCAAGTAAGTCATTAAATGGAAAAAAATATATACCCAAGCTAAAATGGTATCTATATAAGTATTATTGTCCATTCCTAAAATAAGCGGAAGGAAAATCAGCCCCATTAAGAGAGGAAAGAGCAAGAAGGCATATATTTTCTTTCGTTTTATCTGAATGGGTGCGATAGTTTCTTGCCAAATTTGGAAGTGTTTTTTAAAAAAGTCCATAATCCTCTCACCCCTAATATTTTTTCTTAGTGTCCTATAAAGTGACCGTTACCGCAAGTAGGAAAATGAAATAATGACCTAGACAAGTCGTAAAAAAGGTCTATTTTTGTTACCTGAGAAAAGAAGAAAGGAGGTGACTATGGCGCATTTGATTAAGTTAGTAATGGACTGGAGTATAATTACTCTCCTAAGTTCTCTAGCAACTGCTCGTATGGTTGGAGGTATTATTTGTACTACGAGTGTACAGAGTGCAAGAGATAAAAAAACCAGTCTTAAAATAACCTAAGTGATATTAAAAAGATGTTGATGAAATGAAAGCGTTAAAACTAAGAACAGGAGAAGCTATTGCTTTACTCAATCAAATGCGTAAACATTTATTAACTGACAAATAAAACAACAAAGTCCCTACCAAAGTTTGATAGGTACCCAGAATCCCGGACACATTGATTAACAAATTAAGTAGAACAGATGGATGTTAACCTGTACTTAACAGGTGGCATCCATTTTATTTTTCTCTGAATACGTTCATGGTTGTAATAATGTATATATTCATCCAATGCAGTTGAAAAAGTTTCAAATGATTCATAGTTTTTTTTCATAACCATAATACATTCATTCTTTAGACGTCCAAAGAATGTGTCCATAACACAATTATTGATATAATTATCTTTACGAGACATTGACTGAATAATACCTCTGTTTTTCAGTTGTTGATGATAATACTGATGCTGATATTGCCAACCTTGATCTGAATGGAAAATCAACTCCTCTAACGATGAGACGCTTTCAAATGCTTTATCTAGCATACGTTTAATTTGATCTAAGTTTGGCTGTAACGATAAATCATATGAAATCACTTCATTAAAAATACCCTCTTACTTGGGATGTCAAGTAAAAGAGGGTACATATCAATAAAAATAAATATGTTGTTTTTATATTAAAAGAATAAAAAACGAATTATAGAATTAATAAGATTGTATCTTAAGGTTATTTGTACTTTTATAATGGAAGAATACTTAATCTGAATAAATAATATAGCAATTGTAGGGCAGATGGAGTGATTCTTTCTGTTAGAGTTCAATCTATTAAGAAACTAAGCTACTGATTTGTATTGCTTAATACAAATATCGTTTTATAATAATCTTTAGAAAAATTCTACTTTTTTAAATCCTACTGTTATAGCTTCTTCACAATGTATATCTTCTCCTCTATATTCATATATGGTTTTATTTTATACTTAATACATGTGAAATGATATAAACTTGTTGTAGTCAATTGAAAATTGTTGAAGCAATACATTGCTTAGGAAAATTAATTAACAGTACATTTTTTGTGAGTTTAGTATACTCTATTTATCTTAAAAATTCTGATACTGCTACTTTGCCAACTACTTTACCAATAATGTGAAAATTTGTATCATCTTCAAGCATAATAGTTATATTCTCATAATCTTCATTAACAGATACGAGGGTGATAGTATTTATATTTTGGTAATATTGTTTTAAATAACCTTTGTTGTTATAAGAAACAATACCGATTTCACCATTCTCTAGAGTCGTTTGCTTTCTTATATAAACCATATCGCCATTATGGTATGACGGAAACATACTGTTTCCGTCAACCTGAAAAGCATAGTCGGCACCTGATACAGGAGAACCAATAGATTGATAGTCTTGTTCATAAGGATAATAACCTAATCCAGCTGACACTTTATCGATATAAAGCGAGGTGTCCTGTTTGTATTTATAATTAATATAATCGGTAAAATTAGTAATTCTATTACCGTCATCATCATAGAGTAATTTACTATCCTGTACCCTCTTGTACTCGGTTTCTAGCAAATCATTTACAGCCTGAATCCCATATTCATCTAAAGCCCTATATTTAATAACCAAGATTTTCTCTTGACGTGTTAGAGATGATTTTGGTTTTGGTTTATGTTCTTCAAGTAGTTTTGATTTAGGAACACCAAAAAGAGTTGATAATCTTTCGATTACGCCCATTCTAGGCATGGATTTTTTTAATAACCACTTACCTACAGTACTTTCGCTAACTCCTAGAATTTTACTTAATTCTACATTAGTTAAATTATTTTGATTCATATAGTGTTGTATGTTTCCACTAATAATACGCCTAAGCTCTTTCTCTTCTACCATTATAAAATCACCACCTCTATACTTTATATTATAGAATAAATTTCTAGAGATGACAATAAAAAGCTGAAAAACTAGAAAAAGATTGACTAGAATTAAAATCTAGAATATAATTCCTTCAAGAAGAGGATAAAAGGGGGGAGTAGTATGGAAAGTAAGTCATTGAAAATATTTTTAAAGCTGTAAGAATGATTCTAATACAGGGATAAGACGGTGGTGGAGTAGATCATATGGGAAAAGACAGAATAATGCTTTGGAGAATCCAAGTAAAAATTAAAAGGTGAAGAGTTGCATTTGAGCACTAAAGTATAGGGTATAGTTACTAACGATCTTATTTTTTATCATAGAACTAGAATTTAATTCTATAAAAGGGCAAAGAATAATGAGGCAATAAGGTGAAAGATTAAATCTTATGAGTATATAGATAATCAGAGATTTATTAAATCGCTGATATCTATCACCTTCTTTTCAAAGGTCATATTATGAAATTATAAAGTGTAATGGAAAGATGGTCATTATTTTAAGGGGATAGAGAGTGCATGATATTCAAAATTTAGAAAAAGTAGTTAATACTTTACTAGATAGCTATTCAGAAGTTAATCGAAAATTAAAAAAGACTGGTGATCAGCTACGTCTTTTTCAATATATTTATAAGCACAGTGAAGATCTTCATTATGAACTACTTGAAAGAGATAGTAATATTTCAAGATTGGCTTGAAGTTAATCTTCTGCTACCTAACTACCTATTTCACGAGCTTTATCGTACAAATTGATGTGTATTGCTGACGAGCTCAATTGGTCACAAGATTGGTTTTAAGTAGATAACTGACGATTAATGTACTTATCGAATATAGATAGTAAAAATACTTTCTTTAGGGTTAGAGCAGAACTCATAAAAAAATTGAAGAATTGAATATAAAAAAGGCAAAAAAGTCACCGAATGGCTATAAAATGATTACTTTTGAAGAAAAATATGGTCCATTGTAATTGCTTTATAAACTCGACTGGTACTCATGATTTTAGTGACTTAGGGGAGTGGTAGTGAGCAGGAGATTAGTAGATGAAAGTTAGAAAAAGAGCTTTAATCAAAGACATACAAGGTTTTGATAGAAACGTCATCTGAGGAGTTAAAAAAGATGATTTTATTGAATTGTAAAGAAAAATAACCATGAGAAAATAAAGAAGATGGAAGAAGAGATGGTGTAGAGAACACAGAAAACATGGAGAGACCTAGATAATAATATATAAAAAACATTATAGATAGATGGAATAAATGAGGGTATTAGTGAATGTGTTTTATCTGAAGGTAATCG
>CALIQN010000041.1 GCA_938044045.1 uncultured Peptococcaceae bacterium | reverse complement strand
GAGGAGTTTTCTTTCTCTCAAAGGATCAACATTATTATAACTCCCAAAGGTATATGGACTAATATGACAATCTCTTAGATAGAGTTCTAAATTCTTATCAAAATCACAATAAGAATCTTTTAAATTCATTCTACCTGCTCGGATAGATTTAACCTCTGTCCCTTTTAGTGCAATCCCAGCTTCATACTTTCTTTCTATAAAATAATCATGAAATGCTTTTTTATTATTTGCAACTATTTTCATCTTGCTTGTCCTTTACTAATTCAAAATCTAGCTTTACCTCACTTGTATCCACCCTAACAAGCTTTACCCTGACAATATCACCCACCTTATATTGCTTTTTACTATGCTTTCCAACAAGTGCCATTTGCTCTGGAACCACGTCATAAAAATCATCATCTAATGTTGAAAGATGTACTAAACCCTCAACTAAATTATCAAGTTGAACAAAAAAACCAAATCCTGTCACACTGACAATCCTTGCTTCAAAAATTTCAAGTACCTTATCTGACATAAATTGTACTTTCTTTAAGCCTACCGCCTGTCTTTCAGTCGTTTCTGCCAAAAGTTCCATTTTAGAAGCTTGGCTAGCATACTTTTCCATTAAAGGTGCTAAATATTTCAAACGTTTAGCAGATAAGCCAACAGAAAGGTGCTCTTTAATGACACGATGAATGGCCAAATCAGAATAACGACGGATAGGTGAAGTAAAATGTGTGTAATACTTGAGTCCAAGCCCAAAATGTCCCTCAGCATGAGCAGAATAATGTGCATGTTTCATAGAACGCAATAACAACATATTTAGTGGATAAGCCATTTTGCTTTCCTTAATCTCTTTTAATAAATTTTGGAGTTCTTTTGCCTCAACATGATCAGGCGAATAAGAAAAAGATAGCCCCTCAGCAGTGACAATCGTTTGGATTAAGTCCATTTTATCACTGTCTGGTTTATCATGAACACGATAAAGAAAAGGTGTTTCTAACCAATAGAAATGTTCTGCAACCGTTTCATTGGCACAAATCATAAACTCTTCTATCATGCGTTCTGATAATTTTCTCTCCCTAATTACAATATCAATTGGTTTGCCCTTATCATCTAAGATAATCTTACTTTCAGGTAAATCAAAATCCAAGCTACCAAGTCTCTCACGCCTCTTTTTTAATAATGCTTGTAATTCTCCCATTGCCTCAAGCATTGGCACAATAGCTTGATATTTTTTAATCAGGTTAGGGTCTTTTTCTAACAATAAAGCATTAATTTCCTCATAAGTTGTCCTATAAGACGTATTAATAATACTCTCCTCTATACTATGAGAAACCACTTCACCATGATTATTAATAAACATTGCACAGGTTAAAGCGAGCTTATCTGTATGAGGATTGAGGCTACATAAATCATTGGATAATAATTCTGGTAGCATAGGAAGTACCCTATCAGGTAAATAAACACTTGTCCCCCTTTTAAAGGCATCTATATCTAGAGGTGAGCCTTCACATACATAGTGGCCTACATCAGCAATATGAACACTTAGGTGATAACCATTTTCCACCTTTTCTACATAAACAGCATCATCCAAATCCTTGGAATCGCTACCATCAATCGTAATCAAATCTAAATGCCTATAATCTATACGATTTGCCAGTTCTTGCTTTGTTATCGTTTTATTTAGCTTCTTTAAATATATCTTTGTTTCTTCAGAAAACTCTGTCTCTAAATCATTCTGGTAGATAATAGATGAAATATCCATACCTACATCTTTAGTATGTCCGAGAACTTTTTCTAAACGTCCTTGTGCTAACTTTCCCTGAGCTGGCCACACTAAAACTTTTACTAAAACTTTACTACCATTTTTTACTTTTGTTTTTAGAGGCATTTCTAACCTTACACCAAAAGGTACCCTTTTATCATCAATACGTACTAATGTCTTCTGCCCTTTGCGCTCTAAAGTACCGATAAATCTGTCTTTATGACGATTAAGGATGCGAATGACCTCACCCTCAGCATGATCTGAATTTTCACGACTTGTTAGTGGCATTGATTTTAATTTTCTGACAATAACCTTATCTAAATCCAGAGCATCACCAAGTTTGTTTTTAGGAA
>CALIQN010000040.1 GCA_938044045.1 uncultured Peptococcaceae bacterium | reverse complement strand
AATATGTTTTACTAATGCACGAATAGAATTTCCGTGAGCAGCAATCAATATGTTTTTCCCATTAACAATCTGCGGCTTAATCACATTCTCAAAATACGGTGCTACTCGAGCCACGGTATCCTTTAAACATTCTGCATGTGGAAGTACAATTTCTTTCTTAATTTCATCATATACCGATTGATTTTCCGGACAACGTGCATCTCCCACCTCTAAAGCAGGTGGTCTTACATCATAAGAACGTCTCCACAAAAGAACTTGTTCTTCTCCGTAGGCATCTGCAGTTTCTGTCTTATTTTTCCCCTGCAAAGCACCATAGTGACGTTCATTTAAACGCCAGTTTTTCACTTGAGGAATCCATAATTGGTGAGATTCTTCTAACACGATGTTACAGGTTTTGATTGCACGAGTTAAAACAGAGGTAAAGGCGATATCGAACTCATAGCCTTTCTCGAACAATTTTCTACCAGCCGCTTTTGCTTCTTCTACACCGCGCTCGGTTAAATTCACATCACGCCAACCGGTGAATAAATTTTTTGCGTTCCACTCACTGAAACCGTGACGAATGAATACTAATTCCATAAGGATCTCCTAAGTATTAATAAAAAAATGATGGATTTTTATAAAAAACTATTGCATTTTTATACAAGCTCTTGTATACTATGAAAAAACATCGCAGGAGGCAGAACATCATGAAATTTAAAAAAATATTTGCCATCACACTTATGGCAGGATTAGCAATGACAAGTTTAGTAGGTTGTAATGCAGCAAAAGAGGATAGTGGTAACGCTGAGGCAGCAAAGAAAGTGGTTGTCGGAACCAATCCAGAGTTTCCACCATTTGAGTACCAAGATAAAGAAGGCAAGATGGAAGGTTTTGACCTAGATCTTATGACTGCTATCGGTGAGGATCAAGGGTTTGAAGTAGACTTCCAAAGTCTTGAATTTGATGCATTAACAGGGGCACTAGCAACAGGACAAATTGATGCAGCAGCGGCAGGGATTAGTGTTACCCCAGAACGTAATGAACAAGTGCTTTTCTCAAACCCATATATGAATGCTTCATTAGGTATCGTCGTAACTAAAGACAACACAAGTATTAAGAGTGCTGATGACTTAAAAGGAAAAGTCGTCTGTGCTCAACTTGGTACCACTGGGGCTGAGGCAGCAACTAAGCTTAAAGAAGAAGGCGTAATCAAAGATGCTAAGCTTCTTGCTAACTTCAACGTTTGTATGCAAGAGCTTGCAACTGGTGGCTCTGATGCTTGTATCAATGATATGCCTGTTAACTTAAACTACATTGAAGCGCATCCAGACACAGTAAAAGTTTTGGATGACCTTTATGCAACCGACTACTATGCAATCACTGTAGGTAAGGAAAACAAGGACTTACAAGATAAAATCAATGTAGGGCTTAAAAATATCATTGCTAGTGGTAAGTATGAAGAGCTTTGCAAAAAATATGACTTACCAGTTTCTCCAGATATTACTAAAGGAGAAATCACTTTAGAAAAAATCCTTAGCATGAAAAAGTAAGTATAATCCTAGGCTATCGCAATTTGCGATAGCCTTTTGCAGAAGATTGTGAGGCGTGTCAATGGACAAGTTTATAGAAATTTTAAGCATCGTAATTAAGGGCGCTGGCTTTACTTTATCAGTTGCGTTCAGTGCTGTTTTAATAGGGATAGTGATAGGTTTAGTGATGTCACTTTCCAAATTGAGTCATAATATTATATTGAAATCAATTGCCAATGTTTATATCGAAGTCATCAGAGGAACTCCGCTCTTTGTTCAGATTTTTCTTTTCCACTTTGGGGTAGCTTCTATCGTTGGTCAGATTATAGGCGAGAAATTTGCCTTTGACGTTTTTACGACAGGGGTTGTGGTCTGTGGTTTAAATAGTGGGGCTTATGTGGCAGAAATTTTCCGTGCTGGTATTCAAGGTATTGATAAGGGACAAGTTGAGGCGGTACGCTCTTTAGGGATGACACATACACAGGCGATGCGTCATGTTATTTTACCGCAAGCTTTTAAAGCAGTTATTCCAGCACTTGGCAATGAGGTGGTGGTACTCTTAAAAGATACTTCACTCTTATCCGCTATCGGTGCCAATGAAATTATGAAAAGAGGACAAATTTATAACTCTCAAATGTTTGAGCCTTTTGCTACTTATGGAACTGTTGCCTTAGTCTATCTTGTCGTGACCTTTAGTTTGACACGTGTGATTAATTGGTATGAGCGCAAGTTGGATGTTTCACGAGCATAGCTAAGGAGGTATTTTGATGATAGAAGTTGTTAATTTAGAAAAGAGTTTTGGTGAAAATAAAGTTTTAAAAGGTATTACGGAGACGATTGCAACGGGTGAGGTTGTTTCTGTGATTGGACCATCAGGTTCAGGTAAAAGTACTTTTTTGAGATGTTTAAATCTTTTGGAAATGCCAACTGGTGGTAAGATTGTTGTAGATGATGAAGAAATCACAGCTAAAAATACTGATATCAATAAAATGCGTGAAAAAATTGGTATGGTGTTTCAAAGGTTCAATCTTTTTCCACACAAGACAGTGTTAGAAAACATTATTCTTGCTCCTGTTCATGTTAAAAAGATTCCGTTGGAAGATGCTAAGAAGCGTGCTATGGAATTACTAAGTCAAGTCGGCTTGGCGAATAAGGCAGATAGCTACCCACAGGAGTTATCTGGTGGGCAACAACAAAGGGTTGCCATCGCTCGTGCCTTAGCGATGGATCCAGAAATCATGCTTTTTGATGAGCCGACAAGTGCTCTTGATCCAGAGATGGTTGGGGAAGTACTCAATGTTATTCGTTCGCTTACTAAAACAGGGATGACTATGGTTATCGTGACGCACGAAATGGGCTTTGCTAGAGAAGTGAGTGATAGAGTGTTTTTCATCGATGAAGGTATTGTCATGGAAAAGGGTAGCCCTGACGATATTTTTAATAATGCCAAAGTGGACAGAACCAAAAACTTTTTGGCAAAAATTTTGTAATATCCCCCTAAAATAGCGACTATCACTAGTGGTAGTCGCTGTTTTTTGTTATGATAAGGAGAAGCCTTATCTATAAAAGGAGGGAAATGATGATTACCATAGGCAATTTAAAAAGTGAGGTCAAAAAGCGCCTAAAAACCTTTCAATTAGGGAATGTTTTGGAAATTACAACCTATAAGCGCAATAGAGGGATTGTGGTTATAAAAATAGAAGAAGAAAGTTTTTCTTTTAAAGAATTTGGCTATCAAGCGCTTGATGTTGAAAGTATGGGATTAGAAGATTTGTTAAAATTGATCCAAAAAAGAGCCAAGGTAGAATTTCCTAGAAGTCAGCAAATTAGGCTCTATGCCCATGACTCTGTGGAGGCAAATTTAATTAGTGAAAATATTGCCATCAGAATTTAAAAAAATACAAAAAAACGTCTTGACGAAATAACTAAAAAATGGTAGTATAATACTCGTTCCACAGAGGGACGTTTTATGGGGGTATAGCTCAGCTGGGAGAGCACCTGCCTTGCAAGCAGGGGGTCAAGAGTTCGAATCTCTTTATCTCCATTGAACCTGAAAGACGGTTCAAATCTTTGAAAACGACACAGTAACAAACAGTAAGTATTGCGGATGAGCGTAATACT
>CALIQN010000039.1 GCA_938044045.1 uncultured Peptococcaceae bacterium | reverse complement strand
TCGTTTTCCCACTTCCACTCAAACCAACAAAAGCAATTTTATCACCATAATTGATGTTTAGACTCAAGTCTTTGATAAATGCATTCTCCTTTTGATGATACGAAAAAAACAGATTTTTAAATTTAATATCACCCTTGATCAGATTAAGATTAATTTTTTCCTTACCTTCATTTTTCAAAACATGATATGACTCTAACTGACATAACTCCTTAGCTGCACTAGAAGAATAATCGAGAGATTTTGCTGCATTGGGTATACCAGCTAAACCTTCAAAGGAAGCCAAAACCATCAATGCTAATGCAGGATAAAACACCAGATCAAAACTACCTTGAATCGCTCTATCACTTGTAAGATACAAAGTAAGTAACATCGATAAGTGAGAAAGAATAAGTAGAAAACGATTTGCCCAAAGTTCAATGTTTTCACTTTGTTTGTAATACTCATTTAATTTTTGGAAATCTTTTATAATAAAATTTCCTCTTTCATCCAACTTTCCTGATAAAGCGTAGTCGATTTTTCCAATACAAAAATCAAAAAAATTAAGTGTAAGCTTATCCCTTTGTTCATTTATCTTTTTCCCACGGCCATTCATCAATCTTGCAAGAATAAGCGGCATAAATATAATTAATGAGGCGTATAAAGTAATGAAGCCTATGGATAATACAGCTGAAAACCGATATAAAATGCTTCCAACAACTATGACAACAAACATGGCTCCCAAGGGTACACTGATAACACGCAAATAAAAGTATTGTAAAACTTCTATATGACTTGTCATGCGATTATAGAGCTTACCCTTATCATATTTCCCCTCTAAAGGATCAGGGATAAGAGGCTCCATCAATTTATAGACATCTGCCCTCAATTTACCCAAAATATTAAAAGCAATCTGATGATTGATAAGTCGCTCTACATAACGTAACAGTGCTCGTCCCAATCCAAAAAATCTTACACCTACAATCCACGTCATTAGCCATAATATCGGTGGTTGGAAAGCGGCTTTTGAAAGTAAAATAGCTGCAGTCGCTAATAAGCCTATATTAAAAAGTATTGTTAGTGCTACCAAGATGCTTCCAAGTAAAGCTTGCCACTTAAAAGGTTTTATTAGGTTTAAAAGCCATCTTATTTCATTATTAAACATGATTGCTACCTCTTAACTTCATAAAAGCATCTGTCTTTTGAATATCATCAAATTTTCCATATGCTACTACTTGACCTTCTTCCAACAAAATAACCTTATCAGCCTTATGAATTGTTGTAAATCTATGCGCAATAATAACACTTAGTTTATTTCTCAAAAGTTCTGGAAGCGCTTCCACCAAAATCGCTTCTGTTTGAAGATCAATCTCACTAGTAGGCTCATCTAAAAAAACCATATTTTTATTAGAATTCGCAACTCTTGCTAAAGCCACCAAAGCAGTTTGACCTCCAGAAAGAGAAATTCCACCCTCCCCAATCTGGGTATCAAACCCATCCTTTAGGCCTAAGAAAATGTTTTTATACTGATTTAAAAAGTTATCTTCTTTTTTATTACTGTATAACATTATATTATCTGAGATACTACCTTGCACTAAGGTAGGTTTTTGAGCGACATAAGCTATCTCTTTTAGATAACTCTCTTTGGTATACTCATAGATTGATTGTCCATTCACAAGAATTTCACCTTGTTGTGGCTTAATCTCTCCTAACAAAATACTCATAATCGTACTTTTCCCGCTACCTGAAGCACCAATTAAAGCAAGCATTTCGTTTTTGTTTAAATTAAAACTAACTTTCTCAATAGCATTATTATCCGAATTTGAATATTTATAACTGACTTCTACGAATTTTAAATTTTGAACTTCTTCTAAGATGTCGTTACCCCAAGCAATCTCCTCATCTTCCTCTAATAATGCCTTAATATCCTCGCTTGTTGCATCTGCATCCAAGCTAGTATGAAAAAACACCCCCAATTGTCGCATAGGTTGATAATACTCAGGCGCTAAAAGTAATATAAAAAAAGCTATCTCATAGTCCATATTTCCATTAACTAGACGCAAACCTAACCCTACAGCTAAAACTGCGATAGACATAGTCCCAATGAGTTCAAGTACAAAGGCCGACAAAAAAGCAAAACGTTGTACTCTTATAGTCGCCTTAGCATAACTTTGGCTAAAAGAAAGAATCTTATTATACTGTTCTTTACTACGACCTATTACTTTTAATGTTTCGATCCCAAATAGAATATCTTTTAAATAAGCCGATAATGAGCTTATTAATTTCCACTGTTTTTTACTTACCTTTTCTGTGAATTTACCTATTAAAATCATAAAAAAAGGAATTAAAAAAATTGTTAAAAGCATAATAAGGCCAGAACGAATATCCCTAGGAAAGACAAAGCACAAAAATAAAACTGGTATAAAAACACCTTTCATTAATTGTGGCAAGTAACCACTATAATAAGCACTTAAACGTTCGACACCATTATCTAACAGATTGTACAATTTCCCTAAATTTTGCTGATTAAAATTACTTTTTTCTTTAATCTTGATTATAATACTCTTCCTAAAATCTTGTAATATCGCTGAAGTGTATTTTTTAGCTAATCTATTTTCTGTAACCTCAAAAAATAATCGAGCAGCTAAAGCTAACAAAGCAAAAAACAAATAGGGTAATATTTTATTAGAATCTGCTTGCGCTAAAACAACTAATGCTATTACCTTAGCAAGGATATAGTATTCACATAAAATCGCCAAAGCTTGTACTAAGCCAAATAAGATCGTAAATATAAATGTTGATAATTCGCGCTTAACGGGTGAAAATAAATAACGATTTATCATATAAACTCTCCTAAAAAAGGACTACTGAATACTCAGTAGCCCCTTGTTATGTCTCAATTAATAATGAATTGTCTCTTTAGTAACACGCTTACGATAGATATAAAAGCTCCACGCTTGGTAAGCCAGAACAACAGGTACCAAGGTAAATGCTATTATTGTCATCAATCTCAATGTGTAAGCAGATGAAGATGCATTATAAATTGTTAAACTATAGCTTGGATCTAGAGTAGATATCATAATATTCGGGAATAGGCTAATAAAAACTGCAAAAGTTGCAAAAGCAATTGCCAATCCTATCATTAAGAAACTCCATCCAAATTTTTTCTTTATTCCAAGAAATACTGATAAAATCATTGTAACAGCAGTTAAGCCACAAAGGAAGAAATTAATTGATTTATCAAATAATCCTGTGGTCAAAAATGCAAAGATGACCCAAATAACTGTTACTACAATCATGCTCACACCAAGCTTTGGCGCCAAACGATTAATCTTATCAAGTAAATTCTCTTCGCCAACCTTTAATTGCAAGAAAACCGCACCATGATACAAAAATAACAAACCAAACATAACACCAGTTAATAGCGTAAAAGGCGTCAAAAGTGTAAAAAAGCTTCCTGCATATTGCATGTTTTCATCAATTGGTACACCAGTTACTAGGTTACCTACTGCAACACCCCAAAGTACAGCAGCTAAAATAGAGACTATTGCTATGGCAATATCCCAAGTTTTACGCCATGTAGCTGAAGCACGCTTGCTACGATAGTCAATACCAACTGCCCTTACAATTAAAGCCACTAAAATACAAAACAGTGCTAAATAAAATCCACTAAACATTGTCGCATAAACATGAGGAAAGGCTGCGAATAAAGCTCCACCAGCTGTTATCATCCAAACTTCATTACCATCCCAGTGTGGTCCAATCGTATTTAAAATAATTCTTTTCTCATCATCTGTCTTACCAATTATTGGTATTAAACTGCCTACACCATAGTCAAAACCTTCTAAAAAGAAAAAACCAGTGAACAAAATGGTAATAAGAATAAACCATATTGTATTTAAATCTATACCCATAGTGAGCCCTCCTCTCCTGTTTTTGGTTCAGTAGGTTCAACTTGTTTAGCATACTTAAACATTAAGCCTACTTCCACAACAGCTAAAATGAAATACAACACAGTAAAGCCAATTAAAGTAATCATCACACTACTATATGGTACAACTGTCGATACGCCATCAGCCGTTTTTTGTAAGCCATATACTAGCCAAGGTTGACGACCTGTTTCAGTCAATATCCAACCAAAGCTATTTGCTATAAATGGTAAAAGTATGGCAATAGGTAATATTTTAAACAATAATTTTGCCAATTTACCATCCAATTTCTTTTTCAATGCCAATATTACTGCACATAGCGCCAATAATACCATCAAAGACCCTGAGGCTACCATGGCTCTAAAGCTCCAATACATCGTCTTAACATCAGGAATATAGTTACCTTCACCATAAAGTGCCTCATATTCTTTTTGCAAATCAACCAAACCTTTAACCTCAGCACTTGGATCATTGGTTGCCATAAAGCTTAATAATGATGGAATGCCAATACTCATATTATTTTTTTCTTTTTCTGTATCAATACTGGCAAATAAAGTTAAAGGCACATTATTATCTGTCTCCCAATGTGCCTCCATCGCAGCAAGTTTCATAGGTTTTTCTTTATAAAGATACTGTGCTGTAGCGTGTCCAACACCTGCAACTGCCAAAGAAGCAATTAAAGCAACCACTGCACCAAGTTTAAGAGAAGATTTCATCATCTCAACATTTTGCTTTCGTGCAAGATGATACGCACTAATCCCCATTACAAAAAATCCTGCTGTTGCGAGTCCTCCAGTCACGACATGAGGATACTGATGAAGAAAATAAGGATTAGTAATAATTGCTAGAAAATCTTGCATTTCTGCTCTACCATTATTAATGGTATAACCAACAGGATTTTGCATGAACGAATTGGCTACTAAAATCCAAAAAGCAGATAAATTAGATGCAAATGCTACTAACCAAATACTAAGTAAGTGGACACCTTTATTTATTCTGTCCCAGCCAAAAATCCATACACCAATAAAAGTAGATTCAATAAAAAATGCTGCTAAAGCTTCAATAGCAAGAGGGGCTCCAAAAATATCACCCATAAAACGTGCATACTCTGACCAGTTCATCCCAAATTGAAATTCTTGAACAAGTCCTGTTGCCACCCCTATACTAAAGTTAATGAGAAATAATTTCCCCCAAAACTTTGCCATTTTCTTATATTTTTCATCGTTAGTGCGATAATATTTAGTCTGAATAATTGCGGTAACGATAGAAAGTCCTAAAGTCAATGGTACAAATAAAAAATGATATACAGTTGTTATAGCAAATTGCCATCTTGCTAACTCTAAAACCTCAAACATAAAACACCTTCCTTTCTTTTTTCACTCATTTAACTGCTATAGCATCAATCTCAATAGAAACACCCTTAGGTAAACCTGCTACCTCATAACATACTCTAGCAGGAGGATTTTCCTCAAAATAAGTAGCATAAATAGCATTGACCTCATCAAAATTCGCTAGGTCTGTTAAGAAGATTCCTACCTTAACAACATGAGAAAAATCATATCCTGACTCTACCAAAATCGCCTTAATATTTTCCATACACTGTTTTGTTTGTACTTGGATACTGTCACCAACAAATTCTCCCGAACTCGTTAGTGGTATTTGTCCAGAAACAAAAAGCATCTTTCCTTCTGTCTCTATCGCCTGTGAGTATGGACCTAGTGCCTTTGGTGCATTCTGTGTTTGAATCTTTCTTTTTGCCATCTTTTTCCCTCCTTTACGTATTAATGCTAATATACCTTACTGTGTCACTATTACTTTCTAAACTATAAAGCTTAAGTGGAGAAAAATCAAGCTTATCCGCTGAAACAAGAATAAGTTTTTTACGGTTATATGAAAAATTTTTAAATAATGTTGCATCTCCACCATGTAAATGTCCAAATATACAAATATCAACACTATACTCGTCCAATAGATCTAAAAATCTTTTATCACTTACACTATGATCAAATGGGGGATAATGTGTCATCAAAATCCTTAATTTCCCTCCTTCTTTCGGCCAAGCATCAAGCGATACCCTCATCCTTCTATATTCTCGCAATAGCATTCTATCTCGATGTTCTTTATCTTCGTTAATGGCATAAGTCCAACCTTTTGATCCTGCCAAATAAATATCACCTACCATAAGTGCATTATTTCTAATTGCATAGACGCCTTCTGGCAAGTGCTTTTGCAAACGCTCATTTCCCACCCACCAATTATCATGATTCCCTTTAATAAGAACTTTTTTTCCTGGTAAGGTGGCTAACCACTTCAATGCTGGAAATGCATCTTCAAATCGATTTGCCCAACATAAATCTCCTGGTACTAAGACCAGATCATCTTGAGCGATAAATTTTCTCCAATTAACCTCTATTTTAGTAGCATGGTCATGCCATGCTTCGCCAAAATCACTCATTTCTTTCACACACTTATTTGACAAGCCAATGGATAAATGTAAGTCTCCAATAGCCCATATATTCATCATACATCCCTTTCAAATCTCTAATGCTACTTCAATGATTTCACAAAACATATCCTTTTATCTTCTATACAAATATATAATCTATTTTTTATTCAAGTTCCCCTCTCCAATAGTTTAAAAGCCTATTTTTCTTTATCTATGTACAATAAAAAATACTACCTTAAGAAATCACTTCCTTTTACTTACCCAAATTTTTAGAAAAAATCTACTAAAAATTAACTTTATTGATGGATTAACCAAATAAAAACATCATATAAAAAGCTAATCCTTTAATCTATTAAAGGATTAGCTTTTTATTAATATTTCTTTCGTTTGCTTGTTAGATTTAAAATCTCTACTACCCAAACACCTGTTCTATCTAGACTCCGTTGAATGGCTTGATCAAATTCTGACATATTTTCTTTAGCATAGCGCTCACAAATTAAACGTAAGCCTAGTATTTTGTCTGTATCATCCACTAATTCTTTAGCTTGCCCCTCAACAAATACAGAAGCAAATTCTGTCGTAAATTTTTCAGGCACCAAATGTAAATCTCTTGTTGCTGTAATATGGACTTTAGGATTTTTCCTAAGACAATCAATTTTTTTACCTGATAGTGCACAATGAAAGTATAATTTATCATCCAATCTTGCCATAGATAATGGAACAGCATAAGCTTCTCCAACTTCATCTACCATTGACATCGTCATATAATCACAAGTATCAAGTAACTCTATTGCAAAATTTTCATCCATTTCTCTATCTTTTCTGCGCATCTAAAACATCCCCTTAAAGTAGTTCTTCTCTTAGTTGCATCATTGATTTACTAGATAAATAAGCTAATGGGACTTCAAACATTGTGACCACACCACGTTGTCCTTCATTATAAGCGCGATATACTGCCCTTGCACAAGCAACATTCACAGAAGCCGTAAACTCTGGATTGCTATCTAAATCCAACATAAATTGCATAGTCTGTGAAGTATTAGGAGATGTATTTGCTCGATGAATCACACGACCGCCATGTGGCATAGTATTATGCTCTTTTAAAAATGTTTCTTCATCAATAAACTCAACAATCGTATCATAATCAGCAAAATAATGTGGCATATTTACAATTTGCTCTCTAATACTTTCCTCTTCAGCCCATTCTTCTTTAACAACATAACACTGTCTTAAATGCTTATCTCGAGTACCTAGATCCTTATCATCACCTGATAATACTGATTTTACAGCTTCTTCTCTTGGAATGGTATACTGAACAGCATTTTTAACCCCTTCTATACGTCTTACTGCATCAGAATGACCTTGGCTCACACCACGTCCCCAAAAAGTTGTATATTTCCCTTGAGGTAAAATTGCAGTGCTCAAAAGTCTCATAATAGAAAATAATCCAGGATCCCATCCTGTAGAAATCATTGCTAATTTATCATGGTGAAGTGCCACTTCTTCCATATTTTTATAGTGTTCTGGTATCTTCGCATGGGTATCAAAACTATCTACCACATTAAAATTGGAAAGAATTTCAGGTCCTTGGTGCATAAGATCTGTTGCAGAGCCGCCACACAAAATTGCAACATCTATCTCATGATTTGTAATATCATCTATATGATATACTGGATTTTTTGCCTTGATTGTACTAGGCTCTCTTCTTGTGAAAATACCAACACAAGTCATATCCTTTTGAAAAGATAGCGCTTGCTCAACACCTCTACCTAAATTGCCATAACCTACTATTGCTATTTTAATCATTATCTATTCCTCCATATCTAAAGCAATTAAATCATCTAAACTTTCTCTTTTTACTACTAATCTTGAGACTCCATTAGACACAAAAACAACAGCAGGTCGTCTTAGTCGATTGTAATTAGAAAACATACTAAAAGTATATGCTCCAGTCCTAAGTACAGCAAGGATATCTCTTTTTTGAGGATTTGCTAAAGGGATATCTCTCAATAAAACATCCCCACTCTCACAATATTTTCCTGCCACTCTCCACAATGCTTGAGATGCTTCATTTAATCGATTCGCTATTACAGCCTCATACTTTGCACCATAAAGACTGACTCTAAGGTTATCTCCCATCCCTCCATTGATAAAGGCATAATTTGCCTCATTATCTATTTTCTTAATGTCACCAATTTCGTAAAGTGTTGTGCCACTTTCATTCACGAGACTTCTTCCAGGTTCTAACCATACTTCTTCGAGTTTTAATTTTCGTATACTAAGCTCTTCCTCTAAGATAGCGCTTAATTTTTTAAGAAATTCTGGTATATCAAAAGGTGTATCTTCTTCTGTGTAGTAAACACCAAAGCCTCCGCCTAGGTTTAATATAGAAATATCTAGGTCATTATCTTTACAAATTTCAATAAAATCTAACAATATCTTACTAGCCTCAATAAATGACTGACTTGAAAAAATTTGTGAACCTATATGTGAGTGAATCCCTTTTAGTTGAAGAAATGGTAATTGATGAATTGCTTTTAAAATATCAAGTGCAGCACCATTTTTTATTCCAATACCAAACTTAGAATCACTCGTTGCTGTTTTAATATAATCATGTGTATGTGCCTCTACACCAGGATTGACACGTAATAGTACTGATACAACCCGATTTTTTTCTTCTAAAATTTTAGACAAACGTTTCGCTTCGTCAAAATTATCTAACACAATTGTTGCAACACCAGAGTCTATCGCCATCTCTAACTCTTCATCAAGTTTGTTATTGCCATGAAAAATTATATTATCAGGACAAACCCCTGCCTTCAACGCCGTATAAAGTTCTCCTTCAGAGACCACGTCAATAGATAAACCTAGTTTTTGATATAACTGCAGCAAAGCAATAAATGAACTTGCTTTAGAAGCATAAATAATCCTTGTTTTAAAGATATTACTCTGAAATGCATGAAGAAAAGATAGAGCGGTATCTTTTAATAAAGACTCATCGTATACATACAATGGCGTGCCATATTCTTTGGCTAAATCAGTGACCCTAACTTCAGATATGGCCAAGATTCCTTCACTATTTATCATATGACTTGCTAATTTCACTTCATTACCTCCTAAAATAAAAAGATGCCATGAGCAAAAAGCTTACTCATAGCACCAGAGATAGTTACTTTTTGCCCGCGAAACATCAGCACCTTGACTAAAGATTGGGCAACCTTTAATCAACAGTCTTGTACCTATTAAATACAAGCCCAGCCAAATTTGACTTCGGCAAATGCACCTTTCACTTTCTAGTTACTCTTTACACTTGCAACCTCTGATGATTCTGCTTATATGAATTTTTTGTGAATTCTAACAAAAAAGTGTTACTCTGTCAAGATATTTAATTCTTTATTTATTAATTCTACCAATATTTCTTTAGCATTTTTTTTTGGATCAACCACTACTTCACCTAATAAATACTCTAAAGCATTTTTTATTGCTTTACCTTGAAATCCCATTGCTTTTAAGTCATTACCATTTAAAGCAAGTTTATCTAAACTAAAACACTCTCCCTTTTCTATTATCTGATCTATCATTTGATTAATTTTTTGAAAATAAGCCCTCACCTTCTGACGTTTTACAAAAGTCAAATGATGTGCTGATATATCCGCCACCTTAACCTTCAATAGAAGCTTTGTACTCTCCAGACCTAAAACAGACAACATCTTGCGAATACTTACTTCATCAGTGGTAACAATATCATTATGATGAAGAATTAACTTCACCACTTCTTTTCTTGTTTTATTATCATATTTGAGTTCACGCAAGATTTCATTGGCTAAAGCACTGCCCACGACTTCGTGTTCAGGAAATTTATCCCCATCTTCTGTCTCAAACCAAGTATATGGCTTACCAATATCGTGCAAAAACATTGTTAATCTTAATATTAGATTATCTTCAATCAATCCTGTTGCTAATAAACTATGCTCAAAAACATCTAAAAAATGTCCTCCTCGTTGTTCAAAGGATTTTTCATGACAAATTTTTGGTACAAGATAAGGGTAAAAACCATAGACACCTAAATCATATAACCCTCTTGCAACATTTTCCGCACAAAGAATTTTATTAAGTTCTGCTTGTATTCTCTCTTTAGCAATATAACGCAAAAGATGAATTTTTTTAGGAATACTCTTAAGCGTATTTTCTTCATAATCAAATGATAACGTTGTTGCAAAGCGTATAAAACGTAAAAGGCGAAGCGCATCTTCTTCAAAGCGCAATATAGGATCACCGACTGCACGCACTATCCTTTTTTCTAAATCTTGCTTACCATTAAAATAATCTACCAAACCTTTTTGAGGATGATAGGCCATCGCATTAATTGTAAAGTCTCTGCGTGCAAGATCATCTTTCAATTGGTTCGTATAAGACACTTGGTTTGGTCGCCTATGATCTGAATACTCTCCATCAATGCGATAAGTTGTAACTTCAAAAGCTTCTTTTTCAATCAGTACAGTTAGTGTCCCGTGAGCAATACCAGTAGGGATTAATTTATAGGCTTTAAAAACTTCCTTCATATCTTCTGGTGTTGCGTTTGTACAGATATCCCAATCAGATGGTATTTTTTTTAGAAGAGAATCTCGTACACAACCACCTACTATATAAGCTTCAAAACCGGAAGTATTCAAACATTCAATTATTCTTTCACAATTCTTCGGCAATTTTATCATAGGTCAATTCTCCTCCTTTAAAATACTCTTCCCATATCTTAATATGATCCAATTCATGATAAGAATGCAAAGGCAAATTTACTTTGATTATTTTATTGCTTATAGGTGATTTGAATGAAAGATGAGTTGAATGCAGAAGTGGTCTATCATATTCACTAAACTTCGATCCATAGCGCATATCGCCTAAAATTGTATGCCCTAAATGTGACAGCTGAACTCGAATTTGATGTCGCCTGCCAGTCACTAACGCAATAAGTAGACCACTAACATCCTTTTGAGAATCATAAAATAGCCTTTTATAGGATAATTTTGCATATTTTCCTTCGTTTTCATGTACTTCAAATAATGCGCCATCCCTCATACCAGAATAAGGTGCTTGTTTTAAATAATTTGTCAAAGTGCCATGTTCTTTACACTCTCCTGTAACTAGAGCATGGTAATATTTTGTTATTCTGCATTTTCTTAAAGCGCTTGCTGCAAAAGCTGTTTTAGCAAGTAATACCAAACCAGAAGTTCCTTTATCTAAACGTGAAATAGGAAAAAATCCACCTATACCACCATGTCGTTCCAAATAGTACCTAGAAAAATTGGCTAAACTACCCTTTTCACCTAGACACCTTGGATACATTGTCATATAAGGAGGCTTATCTACAATAAAATAATCTTCATCTTCATAGCATACAGGTATCTCTAAGGCCTCTGACTCATAACTAATTTTTTTGTTAAATGTGCAGGCCACTGAGACGCTTTCACCAAGATTGAGCATATATCTTACTGTTTTAGGCTCACCATTAACAAGAATCCCATCCTCTAAAGATTTTAGCCTTCTTATCATTCGTTTAGATAATTGCATTTCTGTCAATAAAAAACTCCCTAGTAATTTTCCATGCCAAAATTCAGAGACATTTTTGCTATATCTATTCACTATCTATTCCCTCAAAATAAGCAACACTGCCATCTTTTTCAACTTTGACTACTAATTTTTGTGAGATACGCTCTTTTAATTCACTAACATGGGAAATGATACCAACTAATCTACCACCCTCTTCTAACTCAACAAGAGTATCAAGCGTCAAGTCTAAGGACTCTTCATCTAAAGTACCAAAACCTTCATCAATAAATATCGTATCTAAGGTGATTCCCCCACTTTCTTCTCTCACAACATCGGCCAATCCCAAAGCTAGGGCTAAAGAAGCCTTAAAGCTTTCCCCACCAGAAAGCGTGCTAACTTGTCTACTCTTTCCTGTATACTCGTCCATAATATCCAAACCTAGTCCACTTTGCTTACGCTTATCTAAAGTCTCTAGTTGTCTTAAAAAATAGTATCTCCCTGAAGTCATCTTAATCAACCTTTTATTCGCATAGTATAATATTTCTGTAAAATAGTATACTAAAGCAAAGGTTTCAAAGTCCATTCGCCATTTGTTTTCGCCAGTAGCAATCTGCATAACTTGATAGTAACTGGAATATGCTGATGATGACTTATCCAGTTTTTTGTTTAATACTGTGAGCATATTTTTTAATTCATGTATTTGTTTGAGCTTGATCTCTATTGTATTAACTTCCTTTTGAAGTCTCTGAACTTCAGATTCCAACAGTAACAGCTCTTTTTCTATATCAGAAAGATTACCTTTTTTCAAATCTTCCATGTTCTTTTTAAGAGTTTTCATTTCTACAATAAAAGCTTGTTTTTTATCATACCATGCTTGAATATTTTTTCTAATAGCATCTTTTTTAGATAATAATTTTTTAAATTCGTGATAGACTTCTGACGTATCAAAATGCTCTAAATACAACTTTTCTAAAGCATTCCCCTGAGAGACTAATTTTTCTTTTGCACTATGCCATAAAGTTTCAGTCGTTCTAAGCGCACTAAGGATACGCATTTCTTTTAAACCTAAGTTTTCTTTATCTGTTTCAAATTCATCAAGCCAAACTTCAATTGCTTGCTTTTCATTTTCTGTTTCTTTAAGGGCTTGAACAATCTTTTCTAAACTAGCTAATACAGGATGAGCTTCTAGATGTTTTTTCAATGCTAAAGCCGTCGTTTCAAGATTTAAGACCTCTTTTAGCATGGATGCTCTTGTCTCATCTAAGTCCTTAAAATTCTCCTCTAATGTTATTTTTTGCTTCTTAACTTCTTCATCTGTAAGTAATCTATCTTGTAAAGCCTTTAAGTTTTTATTTCTTAAAATAATCTTATCCTTTAAGGAATAATATTTTTCTTCTACATCCTCTTCTTTAATATTCGCTTCAAAAAGAGAATACTCTAATTTCTTACTGACAAGTTGGCTTTGTTTCTTTCGCTCTTCATACTCTGTCTGTAATTTTACTAAAGTTGTCTTTTCATCTTTCAATTTTTTCTCAATTTCTTCATAATTTTTCAAAGAAATTTTTTGCATTTTTTGAAATGGATGAGGATGAATTACACTTCCACAAACAGGACAAGGTATATTTTGACTCAAAGTTTGTGCTAACTCATACCGATAAAGTTCAAATACCTTATCTTTAAAGTCCATGTACTCTTTTTCTTGTAAGCTGTAAGCTTGATTTTGTAATGATAACTGTTTGTCTAATTTTTCTAGCTCATCAAGATTCTGTTGCCTCTCTTTTATCATTTGTAAAAGCCGTTTTGTTATCTCATAGTCTTTCTCTAAAGCCAGTTTTTCATGCTCTAGAACATGATAGTCTTCTCTTATTTGCTCAATTTCCCGTAGATTTGCATTAGAAAGTGTTAGCTTCTTTTCTGTAAGCGTAAGTTTATTTTCTATCACTTGGTAGTCTTGTTTTTTATCTTCACAAGCTTTTTTTGCCTCTAGCCATTCTTTTTTCTTTTCTTGAAATGCTCTAGCCTCTTTTTCTTCTCTTTGACACTGTAAAATACGCGCTTGACAAGACTGATACTTTTCTTTTTTTTCATCAACTAAGCATGCTAATGTTTCTAATTTTTCCTTCTCTTGTGCGACTAGTGTTTGCTCTTGAAGTAAGGCTTCTCGTTTTAAAGTCAGTGTCTTAACATCATTTTTTGTTTGTAATAACGTCGCTTCCAGTGGTTGCCATTTTTCTATTTCTTCCAATAAAGCCAAGTTATTTTCATAAGAAAGTATTTCATTTTCTTGGGCTAAATGTTTCTTTTGCTCCAACATTAAATGCCGTAACTTTTTATCATAATCCTGCCAAAGTTTAGCTTGTTGCCAATCATTTTTTAGTGTATTAAAAGACTCATTTTTCTTTTCCAAAACTAACATTGTCGTTTGAAATCTATTTTTCAATTCTTCACTTATGGATACGAGCGTACTTTCTTCATCGAGCGTTAAATCAAGATAGGTTTTTAAAAGAATTTCTTTTTCTGCGAGCAATTTATCATAGGTCTTTTTTAATCCAGAGATTTCTTTTTTTATTTTTTCTTGTATAGCAAGATAACGTTCTGTACCAAAGATATTTCTTAAAATTTCTTTTTTTTCTTGTGTCTCAGCTAAAAGAAAATTTTGAAAATCGCCTTGTGGTAACATAATAATTTTTTTAAATTGTTCTTGATTTAGACCAATCAAGGCCTCTATTTTACTTTTTACCTCGTCTATCCGTGTCAAGGGGGAGAATGCTTTAGTCAGACAAGTCAATTCTACTTCATGCTTTTGCTCTCTGTACCCGCTACCCCTTTTTTTGGGTATCAGTTGAGCTGGAATGCGCTTAATCTCATAAATATCGTGGTGTACTAAAAAGCGAAAACGAACAAAACATATCTCACTGCTTTCCTTGGAAAAATCAGAACGATAACCTTTTGCACCCCTTTCTTTCTGACTAGATTCTCCATAGAGTGCAAAAAACATCGCCTCAAACAAACTTGATTTACCAGAGCCAGTCACACCTGTAATGACAAAAAGACCATCTTGGGATAGGCGACTAAAATCCAACTTAATATTTTTGCTATAAGGTCCAAAAAGAGAAAGTTCAAGAAATAATGGTTTCATCGCTATCACCCTCTCCTGTATTCAAGATGCGTTCTAACCAAGTTTTAGTCTCCGGCTCTAAAGCCTTTTCATTCATTGTCTCATAGAAATAGGCAAATAAGTCTAGTGGATCAGATAGCTTTTCTTCTCGAGCAAAAACTTTTTCATCTTGTCTTTCTATAGCTTTTTCATTCAGACGAACCAATTGTAAAATATTTGGATATTTTACTTTAAGACGATTCATCGGTTCAATTAATCCACCTTCATCAAGAAGCTCAACTCTTAAAAAATCATTTTGATAACTACAATTTTTAACCTCTAAAAACTCTTCAAAGTATCCTCTAATCGTTTTCAGACGTCTACCACCTAATAAAGGTAAACTTTGATAGGAAGAAAATCCCTCTTGATCAAGCACTATCATCGAAATTTCTTTTTGGTGATTTTCTTCTGAAAATGAATAAGGATAAGGCGAACCGCTATAACGGATGTATTCTTTTGAAACAGCTTGCGCCTTATGCATATGCCCTAATGCCACATAATCAAATTTTTCCAGACATTTCGCTGAAAAAGAAAGGGCACCTCCTACTGAAAGTAAGCGTTCAGAATCTGAACAAACAAGCTCATCAGTGCCAATGACCATAGCATGTGTCATTAAGATATGCCTTTTGCCATCATCACAGTCAATTTTTTCTAAAAGACAAGCAACTGCCTCATCATAAGTTTTACCTAGTAAATGTGGTGCTTGATAACTTAAGGTTGCTAAATCAGCAAATGGAAAGAGATGGATAATGATCTCTCCATAGTCATCATATAAAGCTACTTCAGGTAAAGGATAGCGAAACTCTCCCACAAGATGTAAACCCAATCTTGACAATAAGTGATTGGCAAACTCTAATCTAATACCACTATCATGATTACCACCTATAGCAAACACTTTTACTTTCTTTTCAAGTATGAGTTCTGAAAAAAACCAATCACAAAGCGCTATTGCTTCTAGGGATGGATTTCTCCTATCATAAATATCTCCTGCTAAAAGAATAGCATCAGGTTGCTCTTGATCAATATAAGATAAAATTTCCTCAAAAATAAGCTTTTGTTCTACATATAAATCTACTTGATTCAATTTTTTGCCAATATGCAAATCAGCCAAATGAAATAACTTCACGATTAGTATCCTTTCTCTACATCAGAAACCGACCTAAGAAAGTGGCTGGTAATGCAACAACAGCACCTAAAAGTCCCATTCTTTCAACCTGTCTAAAATAAGGGTTAGCAATACCTCTCAATAATGCTTCTAACTCTTTTGCATTTTTATTGTCCACTGCTCTAGTTGCAATCGTAGAAAAATCAAAGGCAATAAGCAAAGATTTCATCTCATTCATCAATAACTTCTCCCCTACTGGTAAAAGATAGGTGCACCCATCACGTAAATAATATCTCATTACTAATAAAATTTGTTTGTTAAATTTTAGCGTTTCTTGATTAATCCTATCTTCTAGGCGATGTAATGCATCCACATTAATCAACTCATAAAGCTTCCATTCTCCTATGGCACGACTTAAGTTCTTGCTCCAATGTGGAAAAAGTAGATTAATATGTCCTGTTAATACTTGTCTTAATGCACTACGTTGTAAATTGATGAGTAAGCGTTCTAAATGAGGCAAGAACATATCCTTTAAACTAGCATAACATAAATCTTGATTGATATAAGTTATAATTGTTTTATCAAAATGAGTATTTTTATTCTTCCACAAGCTTAATGGTCGAATGAGATGTTTTTTTATCATAAAAGTCCCTTTTACAGTGATGTAATCCTGAACTTTCTGATCTTTTAAATACTCAATAAAAGTCATATAGTGCACGTTCTCTATTCCTTTGCCCAAGAGACTGAACGGTTGACCTGATAGATAATTATAATAATACTCTCCTAAGCTATCTCGGATAAAATTTCTTTCTTCATCAAGGAACACTGGCAATTTCTTATAGAGAAAAATTTTTACTGCTCGTGCGACATATCTATCTCCACCAAACATCTTATAGGCTAAGCCTGCCCTAAAACCTAAATTAGCTTTTAATCTATCCGATAATACTACCACTAAAGCCCTTTCTTTTTTTGCAAGTAGAGAGAAAAGCTTATCTTCATAACTCACCAGTTTATTTGCAAAAAAAGTATATAGCATTTTTTGTTTGGGAAAATGAATGGATTGGAGCTTATGTTCTAAAAAATGATCATCTTCAAATTTATTGAAAAGTCTTGATAATTTTTTATGGAGAAAACCCTCAGCATTTGTCTCCAGTTTTAAAAATCCATCCTCTCTCAAAGTTGACCATAAGGATGAGCTAATTTTACTACCATAAACTGAAAACTGATTTGAAAGATATGGCATTAATTTTTCTTTAATTATTTTTTCAGTATTTTTTATAAATTGTTCTTCTTTTAAAAACAGGTTCAAACTTTTATTGCCAGTATCCACTAACATCCTATCTAATCTGTCTTTCATAAAATAATTTAAAGGTTTATCTAGCCATACACCTGTTAAAGGAATATGAAAGTATCTCTGAGGGGAAAGTATCAACTGACTTCCTGTAAAGTCATTTTCTAAAATATTTTGCCACTTACCTAAATATGTCTGCCATATCTTCTCATCAGCAACATATTTCTCTGTCATCGCGCCCATTTTTTTTGCAAAACGATGTTTATTTTTAGGCAATAAACCTTGCCAACCTAAAATACTTTGATAAGGTTTAAACAAAGAATGTACTGCTAATACATTAGTACTATAACCGATAGCACCATAAACAAAAGAACGTATTAACAGTCCTTGAGAATCACTTGGTATCATAGATAAATTACTACCTATTACACCTACACCTAAGCCTGTCATTAATCCTACTAAGCCGCCTAAATAAGATAGGGGCCGTAATTCTTTGCCTAAAAGATCATTGACTAATTGACGTATCTCCTTTTGAGTTAATGATTCAAGATAATTTCTTAGCATGTTGAGTATTAAGCCTGACATTTTTTCCCTTAAAAATTCTTTAAAGAAATTGGTCATATTCTTGGCTAAGCTATCTTTTACCTCTTCAGAAAGTAATAACTTTAATAGTTGATCTAATGGCTGTATGGCTAGAACGTCAAATGCTTTTTCACCTAGGTTTTTCTTCCACGCATAATTTTTTTCTAGGTTACATAGTTTAGCTTGATACTTGTCTTGTCCTAAATTGCTAAACCACTTCAACGCTCTCTCTCTCAGTTCTATTCTAACCTTTGGGGTTAAAAGCCATTGTCCCAAAGGTTCTTGCTCTAATTTCAATGACAATTTTTCTATAATTCCTTTGGTGTAAAAAGCCTGAACTAGGTAGCATAATGCATTGATAATTAGTTCTTTATTGCCATATTTTTTGAGTAATTCCCCTATTGATGAATTTAAGAAGATCAAACATAGTTGATTCACTTCATCCGCAAACGCATCAGTTGAAAAATAGTTAGTTAGGCTTTCTCTGAACTGATTTATCACTTTTTCAGGCTTACCTGTTAAGTCTAATTGTAATATTTTAGGTAGAACTTCTCTCTCTAACCAATTTGGTGCTAAATAACCTTGAACCGTCTGAAGAATACTAGAAGATATACTTTCGCCCAAGTCTTCTGTTGCCTCTTGTACAGACTCATAAAGCAGTCTAGCTAGTTTATCCTCTCTTGCACTCAAAGGTACGATAAAAGCACCTGCTATATTTAATAGCCATTGATTTTCTATTGCTTTAAAAGCTTCTATCAAAGCACCATCATTATAGTTAGAAATTTTTTCCATTAATTTTGTAAGATCAGCCCCTTGCAAATTAGCCAAAACTTCTCTTAATAGGCTTGTAATAGTGAGACTCATTTGTTCTGGTGTTATCGAAATATATTGTTTCAATTGTAAATTTGACGCTAATAATGCATCATAAAAATCACTTATTTTTTCTTGTAGGTATTCTTCTTTAAAAAATACCTCATTAGAAAGTTGTTTAATAATTAAAGTATCATATCTGCTTTCGCCTAAGGCCTCCTTAAAACTTTCACCTGCAAAATGTATGAGTAATTTATCAATCGCTAAACTAAACTCTTCACTTTTAATTAAATTGATAAAATTACTATGAATCCCCTTTATATTGATTAAGGACTCTGTTTGAGTATCTCCCTTACGATTCAAGTATTTTATCAAGATAGATTTAGCTTTCTGATGATTAGGAAAATCATTTAATGTTAGCTGAGAAAATCCTTCTTCTAGTCCTCTATCTAAAAATTTATAACTCAATTGATAGAGTGCTTCCTCAACCTCTTTTGTTGATAAGATACGTTCTATTTGTTCTTCAGTAAAAATTTCATCTCTTAATAATACTAATAACGCTTCAATAAACTCATCTTTTTCCTGTTCAATAAAGCCTCCATCACGAAATAACTGCTTTAATGCAATGTCATTTGTCACATATCCTGTTAAAGCACCAAGTACAGTCTCTATAAGCACTTGTTCTAACATTTTTCTCCTCCTAGCTAATATACATTTCATTCTAACAAAAAAATATCGCTAAATCAAAATTCCACTATCTTATTTTATGTAATATTTTTAATTTTTTAGTACTTGACATTGCATAGTAGTTGGTGTAGTCTCATAGTAACAAGGAGGTGAATACACTTGTGAATCCTCAATTAAAGAAAGGTATTTTGGAACTTGTTGTTCTCGCTTCAATCTCCAAAAGAGATATGTATGGGTATGAAATTGTCTCTGAAGTTTCTAAAATTATCAATGTTAAAGAAGGAACCATCTACCCTCTCCTGCGACGTCTAACAAATGAAGATTATTTTAAAACCTATTTAAGAGAGTCAAGTGAAGGTCCACCACGAAAATACTATCAATTAACCAGTTTGGGTAAAGAAAAAATGCAAGAACAAAAACAAGAATGGTTGACTTTGACAAAAAATGTCATGGCATTCTTAGAGGAGGCTACTCAATGAATAAAAATGAATTTTTATCTCGCCTTGAGCAAGGCTTGCAAAGCCTACAAACTCAAGAAAGAAGTGAGATCTTACTTGAATATGCACAACACATTGATCAAAAGGTTCAAGACGGCTTTAAAGAAGAAGAGGTAATCAATGACTTTGGTGATATTGATGAGCTACTAAAAGAGCTAGTATCTGATCCAAATTATAAACAAAGAAGTGATAATACCGAATATATTAAACAAAATGTCTATGGGCTAGGGCGATTTTTACAAACTACCATTGATGGCTTTTTAGGCATGAATCGTAAGGAAGTTTTTAATATTCTAGGAAAATTTATCTTACTTGTGATTGTATTTTGCTTTGTAGAATTTGGACTCAAAATTTTTTCCTTACTTATATGTTCCCTTGTATTTTCACCATTAAACTTACCTTTTCAATATGAAATCACTGCCCTTCTTAACTTTTTTTTGGACATTCTTAGTTTGGGGATTTTTATTTATGTACTTTACTATGGTATCAAAAAATACGTATTTCCCTTTGCACCTCAAAAGCCAGTGCAAAATGAAATATCCTATGAAACACAAAGAAATTATCATACTGCTGTATTAGCCCCTAAAAAGCAAGAATATACTAAACCCAACATCAAATCCAAAGATGATACACTTATTACTTTAGTCGTCATCATCTTCAAGATTATCATGGTAGTAGCATTTCTATTACCAATTGCTACAACTCTTCTTGGTTTGGTGATTGCACTCTTGATTTTTATCTATTTTGCTTGCACTGGTTTACCTTGTATTGGTATCACTATCGCTATATTAGGTGGTGCACTTATCCATCTTGCGCTCGTTCTCTTTATCTGTAAACTCCTCTTTTCTAAAGAAGCTTCTATTAATCCAAGTGAATCGAGTCAAGAGATAGCGTATACATCACAGGAGGTAAACCATGAAAACTAAGACTATTATCATCACACTTATAACAGGCATTGTACTCAGTTTGTTTGGCAGTGTCCTCGCAATGATTGAATTGAGTCGCTTAGATTTTATTTCCTTTAATAACAATGATACCAAAATAAGCACAACATTAGACTTAGATACAAACATCAGCTCACTTTATATTGATAACCATACTATCGGTAACTATCGTGTATTAGTTGATAATACACTAGGGGATGAAATTGTAATTGAATATCTCCCTATTGATAAAAAAAATCCTTCTAAATTCAGTATTAAAGATAATATTATTTCTGATGATGCTATCTCAACAAATGATTTACATGAACTTAAAACTTATTTAAGTTACTTCATTCAAGGTTTAAAAGAAAATAAAGTCTATTATTTCTCTGATGGAAATATCATACAAATCAAAATGAATCAAAAATGGTACGATATCTATCAAAAACAGTTCAGTGGGCAAAGTAACCCTCAAAATAACAACCTAGAAAACAAACCATACGAGTATTATGAAGATCCTGATATGGAATGGTATGAAAGAAGTCCAGAATAAAAATCTGAAAGATCAGCCAAATATCATAACAATCATTGGTAAGGCCACTATTTATATCATTTAAAATCATTAATAAATACACCTTACCTTCATCTAAAAAAGCTACTAATTGGACTTACCAATTAGTAGCTTTTTTTAAATTAAACTTTCAATCAAAGATAATAGTTTGTCTTTATTGTATTTTGTTTCAGAAGAAAACAGGATTGGTTGTTCCCTTAGTCCCAATGCTTTTTGAATGATACTACTATGTTTTTGCCATTGACCTTTAGAAATTTTATCAACCTTAGTTGCAATAACTTTCACTGGCAAATCATGGTAACTCAACCACTCATACATCGCAATATCATCCTGACTTGGCTTGTGTCTCATATCCACAATCTGCCAAATGCATTTTAGGGTACTACGTTCCAGTAAATAACTTTCACTAAACTTACCCCATTTCTCACGCTCTGACTTACTTACCTTAGCAAATCCATACCCTGGTAAGTCTACAAAATAAAATGGTGAGATATCTGTCGTCACAGCATAATAATTCAACTGTTGTGTCTTGCCTGGTTGGCTGCTTGTTCGTGCTAGGTTTTTGCGATTAATCAGAGTATTAATCAAAGAAGATTTTCCTACATTTGAACGTCCGCAAAGTGCTATTTCAATATAACCATCTTGTGGGTATTGTGCTTCTCTAACCGCACCAATCAAAAAAGAAGTATTTAGTATTTGCATAATGCCACCTACTTTAATAGTACAAGGTCAAGGACTTCATCAATATGTTCAACATAATAAATTTTAAGATTTTCTTTCACTTCTTGTGGCAAATCTTTGGTATCTTTTTCATTGGTTTTAGGTAAAATAACCGCTTGACAACCAGCACGATAAGCAGCGCTCACCTTATCTCTAATACCACCTACTGGTAAGACTCTACCTCTCAGACTCATTTCACCTGTCATGGCAATATCTCTTTTTAAAGCACGTTTGGTAAAAGCGCTTGCAAAGACAGCTGTAATCGCAGTGCCAGCAGAAGGACCATCTTTAGGTACAGCACCTTCTGGGATGTGTAGGTGTACATCAAGATCTTTATAAAAATCGTCATCTAGACCTAAGTCCGCACTTATCGCCCTCACATAACTCATTGCCAAATGTGCACTTTCCTTCATGACATTGCCCATTTGACCTGTGAGATGAAGTTTACCTGTACCCTTCATCGTTTGACATTCTAAGTGAAGAATTTCTCCACCTACTCTTGTCCATGCCATGCCAACAGCAACCCCAACTTGATCTTTTTTATCAATCACATCATGAATAACTTTTGAAGCACCAAGATAATCTGCCAAATTGGTTTTTTTAATACTGATTTTACCTTCATAACCTTCTACCAATTGACGTGCACTTTTTCTACATATCGTTGCAATTTTTCGTTCAAGTTCACGTACACCGGACTCTCTTGTATAGGTTTCTATAATAGCCTTAATCGCACTATCTCCAATACTAACGTTATTTTTAGATAGACCATGCGCCTCTAAAGATTTTTGCACTAGATGTTTTTTAGCAATTTGCATCTTTTCATCTTGGGTATAGCTTGGTAACTCTATAATTTCCAGTCTATCTAATAAAGGCTCTGGTATTGTGGAAAGACTATTAGCAGTTGTAATAAATAAAACCCTAGATAAATCAAAAGGCACTTCTAGATAATGATCGCTAAACGTATCATTTTGAGAAGGATCTAAGGCCTCTAAGAGGGCTGCAGCCGGATCGCCTCGAAAATCTCGAGAAATCTTATCAATTTCATCTAGTAAAAACACTGGATTTGCTGAAGAAGAATCCGCTATTCCTTGTACAATACGCCCAGCCATTGCGCCAATATATGTGCGTCTATGTCCTCTGATTTCCGATTCATCCTGTATCCCACCAAGAGATAATCTCACAAAGTCACGATTGGTTGCTTCGGCAATTGATCTTCCTAAGGAAGTTTTACCCACGCCTGGAGGCCCGACGAGACAAATAATTGAGCCTTTATTTTCTTTATTGAGGATTTGTACGGCTAAAAACTCAAGTATTCTCTCTTTTACTTTTTCTAAACCATAATGTCCCTTATTAAGGATATTTTCAGCCTTTTTGATGCTCTCATTTTCTTCTTTGTAAATACCCCACGGTAAACTCGTTGCAAAATCAAGATAGTTTGTAAGTATACCATATTCTGGACTCATCACATTCGTACGATTTAATTTGTTGATTTCTTTATAAAGTTTATCTTTTACTTTCTGAGGCATAAGCCCTTCATCAACTTTTTGACGATATTCATTAACTTCCTCTATTTTATCTTGACCATCGCCAATTTCTTCACTAATGACACGAATTTTTTCTCTCAAATAGTATTCCTTTTGATGAGCATCTAATTCTTGTTTCAGTTTTTGATTAATTTCTAAATCAAGACGATGGTATTCATTTTCTTGAAGTAGTTTTTGTAATATTTCTTCAATGGTTACTTTAAAATTAGTTTGATTCAATAATTCTATACGTGAGTCTCTATCCTGAAGAAGAATATCACCAACATAGTAAGCTTGATAAAGTGGACTAGGCTGTTTAGAAAATTTTTCTAATTGTTCATTAGAAATAAAGCCTGTCGTTCTAGCGTAAATATAAAATTCATTAGATAATCTTGCCCCTAAAATATCAATTTCATTTAAAGCCTCTGCATCTAAAATCTCATATTCTTTAGGACTTGCTAAAATACGGCAAACAGGAAATACACTCTCTAAAGACTCTAAAGCAAATAATTCTTTAATATAAACTTGTACACGTAAGCCACCTGTAACATTTGAATCTAAGACATTGACAATTTCAGCTCTTGCACCAAAAGGAAGCAAATTTTTGGCAATAATTTCATTATCGTCAGGATTTACTTGACAAAGTAATATGATATTTTTATTGGTATCTGCTGCCTCTCTTATGGTTTTGACTGAAAACTCTCTACCAACTTCCAATAATAATTCAGAACCTGGAAAAGGAATAATATCCCTAAGTGGTATGGCCAAATACTCCTCTGATTTATGGTTTTTCACTAAAAACTTACCTCCTTGGTAATAATAGACCTATTATAATTTAAAACAAAAGCCTTGCAAAGGGGAAACCTTTGCAAGGCTTTGATTATTCATACACTTTTTCGACACTTGATACACCTAAGATAGCTTCTTTAGTGACACGAATTTCTTTAATTTTCTCATCACTAGGTACTTCAAACATGACATCCATCATAACTTTTTCTAAAATTGCACGCAAACCTCTCGCACCTGTTTGACGTTTCAAAGCCTCCTCAGCAATAGTATCAAAAGCTTCTTCTGTAAATGTCAGCTTAACACCATCCATAAGCAAAAGCTTTTCATACTGTTTCACTAAAGCATTTTTAGGCTCAGTTAAGATACGAATGAGTGCCTCTTTATCAAGTGGTGTTAAAGAAATAATATATGGAATTCGTCCAATAAACTCAGGAATCAAGCCAAATTTCAATAAATCTTCTGGTTGCACTGCTTTTAATATATCCTCTGTCTGATGACGATTAGCCTCATCTTGATTTGTCATAAAGCCTAAATTCTTTTTACCAATACGACGCTCAATCACCTTATCAAGACCATCAAAGGCTCCACCAAGAATAAATAGTATATTAGAAGTATCTAATTGAATGAATTCTTGATGAGGATGTTTTCTACCACCTTGGGGAGGAATATTTGCTACAGTACCTTCGACAATTTTAAGTAAAGCTTGTTGAACCCCTTCACCAGAAACATCTCTCGTAATGGACGGATTATCTGATTTTCGAGCAATTTTATCAATTTCATCGACATAGATAATACCTCTACTAGCACGATCTAAGTCAAAATCAGCTGCTTGAATGATACGAAGCAAGATATTTTCCACATCTTCCCCAACATAACCAGCCTCAGTCAAAGAAGTCGCATCCGCTATAGCAAATGGAACTTTTAAAATCTTTGCCAAAGTTTGTGCAAGTAATGTTTTTCCACTACCTGTAGGTCCTATCATACAAATATTTGTCTTTTGAATCTCTACATCAGTCTCATTATCAAGTACTTGATTCTTCAAGCGTTTATAATGATTATAAACAGCAACCGATAATGCTTTTTTAGCATCATCCTGACCAATCACATATAAATCTAAAATTTCTTTAATCTCAGCAGGCTTTAGCCCTTCTTCAAGTTCGCTTGCCAAATCTTCATTGAATTGATTGTTAATAATCTCATTACAAAGATCGACACATTCATCACAAATCGCCAACCCATCAGGACCAAAAATCAACTGTTTTACTTCTTCTTCTGACTTTGTGCAAAAAGAGCAGACCCTTTTGCTATCGTTTTCTGTCCTTTTAGACACGTTTACCACCTTACTTTGAGGAAATGACCTTATCTATCAAGCCATATTCCAATGCTTCATCTGCAGACATAAAATTATCTCTTTCAGTGTCTGCTTTGACAACATCATAAGGCTGATTAGAATTCTCTGCCAAAATCTTTGTTAGTTTCTCTTTTATTTTTAAAATATGCTCAGCATGGATAGCAATATCCGTTGCTTGACCTTGAGCACCACCTAGAGGTTGATGAATCATAATCTCACTATTTTTTAAAGCAAAACGCTTGCCCTTAGTACCAGCAGATAAAAGTACAGCACCCATGCTCGCTGCCATGCCAACACAAATGGTATTAATATCTGGCTTGATATAATTCATTGTATCATAAATCGCCATGCCAGCTGTTACAGAACCACCAGGACTATTAATATAAAGATAAATATCTTTTTCTGGGTCTTCAGCTTCTAAAAATAAAAGCTGTGCAATAATGGCATTTGCAGAATAATCATTAACATCTGTTCCCAAAAAGATAATCCTATCTTTTAATAAACGAGAATAAATGTCATAAGAACGTTCACC
>CALIQN010000038.1 GCA_938044045.1 uncultured Peptococcaceae bacterium | reverse complement strand
ATGGCAGAAAGTGAAAAAAGTAAAATGCGCATAAAAAACCTCCTCAAAATTTTCTGATTTTATTGTATAATAAAGTTAATATAAAGTGCAATAGAAAGGAAGCGAGAGAAATGAAACAATTAAAAAAATCAAAAAATAAAAAAATTGCTGGTGTCTGTCAAGGTATAGCAGACTGGTCGGGTCTTGATGTGGTTTATATTCGTGTGGCTTGGATTTTGGTGGTGCTTTTACCTTTTGTAGGATTATTTGCCACCGTTGGGGTATATGCAATCCTCGCTTATATACTTCCTGAAGATAATGATTATATTGATGTTTGAGGGGTTAGATGAAAAAGATACATACAATTGTTTTAGGTCATGGTAGTAAGAACAAAGAGACTGTAGGCGAGTTTGAAAAGACTATTATGCGTTATAAGATGCTTTATCCGGAGGATAGTGTGAGCTGTGCTTTTGTGGAGTTTTCCTCACCTCTTTTGGAAGACGCTGTAGAGACGTTGCTAGAGGAAGAAGAGATTGAAACTTTGGTTATTGTACCTTTGTTTTTATCAATAGGAAATCATCTTACTAGTCATCTGCCAAAACGTATAGAAGCACTAGAAAAACAATTTCCCAATGTTGTTTTTAAGTTAGCGAGGCATATTGGTGCCGATCCATTGATTTGCACGATTATCAAAGTGCGTAGTGATGAAGTAAAATATAGACAAGGATGAAAATTGTGGAATTTGTTTTGCACAAAAGACAAGAGATTACACCTTGCATTGAATATTTAATAGAACGATTAGAAGAAAGTGAAAAAATACGCCTTAGGCAAAATGATCTTAAACTTTGTTTATACGAAGCCCTTTCTAATGCACTTATACATGGCAATGCCTGTGATGAAACTAAGGCAGTATATTTTTGTGCAACCTTTTTAAAAGATCGGTTTGTGGCAGAAATACGAGATGAGGGCTTGGGTTGTAAGGTGAAAAACTATCAAGCACCTTCTGATCTTTTAGAGTGTGGTAGAGGGTTATATTTGATAGAGCTAATTGCCGATCGTTTCTGCTATAATGAAGAAAACAATACGTGGACGATAGAGATTATTTGGTAGCAGGAGAATAAGATGTCTAAACGAAAACAGGATATTGAAGAACTTGTCAAAGATTACAAAGAAAACCCAAGTAGTGAGGCTTTAGAAGAAATAGTAATTGCTATGGATCCTCTAGTGCGTTATTGGTGTAAAACACAATGCTACCTACCCTGGGAACAAGAGGATATGACTCAAGTGGCACGTATTGCTGTCTTGGGTGCAATAGATCGTTTTGACCCTAGTAAGGGCGTACGCTTTAAAACCTTTGCCTATCGTACCGTTTCAGGAAAATTGATGAATTATTATCGAGATAACACTTGGCGAATTACCATTCCACGCAAGTATCGAGAAATGAGTACCTATATTACTAAGGCAGAGAGTGAGTATTATCAAGAACATGGTGAAAATCCATCTGTAGAACAAATTGCTAAGATGATAGGTGCCGAAGAAAAGGACGTCGTGGATGCGATGGAAGCCAAGTGGGCAACACAGACGACTTCTCTTTCTGTTCAAGAGGATGAAGAGGGTAATACCAACACTTTGAGTAATTATCTTGGTGTTGAGGATAAAGGCTATGAAAGAATTGAATTAAAACAAGATTTAAAAAATGCCATGAGTTATCTAGAAGATAATGAAAGAAAAGTCATCTATTATCGTTATATGGAAGATATGACGCAGACAGCTATTGCAAAAATTTTAGGTGTCAGTCAGATGCAAATTTCTCGCTTAGAAAAGAGTGCTTTAGGTAAAATTAGACAATTTATGGAAAAATAAAAATAACGTTGATGAGTTTTTCTCGTCAACGTTATTTTTTTATGTTAAAATAAAACAATAATACTAAAAATAAGAAAAGCTTATCCAAAAAACGAGAGAAGAATACAAACAAATCGTCGCACTTGCTTTTTATTTGCTATAATGACAGATGTAATAGCAAAATGTTAGGAAAGGAAATGCTCGATAATGTTTAAAGAATTAAAACGCTTTATTTCATCAATGGATTTAGCGATTATTTTAATTGCCGCTATTTCTGGGTTGTCGATTTCTTCGACTTTTTTTGACACGCCAGAAGTTTTTAGCTCAACGCCTTTTCGCATTTTGGTGGGATTCTTCTTTTTAAACTTACTGACTTGTAGTATTAAGCTTTGGCCTAATGTTTTGAGAACCTTAAGACGTCAAGTTGGTACGCTTGAAGGTAAGGAGGCTAATTTTAAGCCGATTTCCAGCACAAAAGAAGAAGTGATGGCGTATTTAAAAGCGGGTCATTATTATCTCAAAGAAAGCCAAGATGGCAAGTATCTTTTGGCAACAAAGAATAAGCTTTCGTTTTTGGCACCACATATTTTACATATTGGCTTGCTAATTATTATTGTAGGGAGTTTTTTGACAACTTTTCAGGTGACAGATACCCTAAAATTAGCAAGTGGCGAGTCTTTAGCTTTACCAAAGAACATCGAAGAAAAAGTTGGTGAAGGAAAACTTACCTTGATAAACTTTGAAACACTGTACGATGAGATGGGTAATGTAAAAAACTGGGTGAGTACTTTTGACTTAGAGGTGAAGGGATTATCCCCTTATAAAAATAGACAAGCGAGTGTCAATCATCCATTTAAAGAACATGGGCTTAGTATCTATCAGATGGCATTTTCTAATGAGTATTTGTTTCATGTAGTAGGCGATGAGACTGTCAAAGGTGATTATGTTTTTCCAGAGGATCAGATGATACCGTTAAGGGTCAAAGGTGGAGCCAACATGATTCAGGTAAGACCGATGACCAAAGATGTTTCTTTATTTTATGCCTTTGATGAATCTGGCAATCAGATCACTGAAAAGGCGATGAAGCTAGGGGATAAGTTTGTTTTAGATAATGGTTTGACTTTGACTTTTGAGAAAAAACTTGATTATACAGTGCTTCAAGTTAAATACAATCCCTATTTATCCGTTGTCTTCTTAGGCTTTATTGTTGCAAGTTTTGCTTGCATGTTGTTTTGGCTAGGAAGGTATCGTGAAATATGGTGTTATTTTGGCGAAGCTGATCATAATGCTATTCGTGTCAATACTAAGTCAAAAGATTTAAGGGAAACCATTTACTGTGAGTTAAAAGAGATAAAGGAGACTTAATTTTATGGAAACAATGCAAATACCTATTATTATAGCGATTATTTCATTTAGTATTGCAGGTTTTATGGTCAATATTATTTCTTTGAAGCAAGAGAGTTTGGTGAAATTAATACCAATTTTTAGCTATGGTGCTTTGCTTGCTTCAGCAATATTGATTGCAGTTCGTGGTATGCTGACCAAGACGCTTCCTCTTACTAATGGTGCAGAGTTTGCAATGTGGATTGTCTTTATGGTGGCTTTGATGTATGTGGTGATCGCAAAAAAATTCGAACTCTTCAATTTAGGTTTGATTCTTTTTCCTATTATCGCAGTGTTAGGTATTTGGTTAGAGGGTAGAAGTACCAATATTTCTGCACTTGCACCAGCCTTAAATAGTAGCTGGTTGAAGTTCCATGTCTTTACAGCAATTGTAGCCTATGGTGCCTTTGCCATTTCTTTTGCAGTGGCTCTGATGTATTTGATTAGAGGTAATTCAAGTGCATTAAAGGTACGTTTTTCAGATGATAAAAAATTAGATGATTTAAGTTATAGATTAATTTTAGTAGGTTTACCGATGCACACTGTTATGATTATTACAGGTGCGGTTTGGGCAGAATATGCTTGGGGGACTTTTTGGTCATGGGATCCAAAGGAAACTTGGGCATTAATTACCTGGTTGATTTATGCAGCATTTTTGCACATGCGCCTTCAAGGATGGCAGGGCAAAAAAGCTGCTTGGCTAAATATTGTAGGGTTTTTGGCAGTGATTTTCACTTTCTTTGGGGTGAGCTATCTACTACCAGGACTCCATAGTTACATTTAAGGAGGGTTAGGATGCGTCTAAAGGAAATCTTAAAAAAAGATAAGGATAAGCTGACAGAAGCTTGGTTCAATCGCCTTTTAGAATCTTATCCTGAAGAAACAAGACGTTATTTTAAAAATACAAAATCTACTTTTTCTAATCCTGTAGGCTACAATCTCATGCAAAGCATGAGTCATATATTAGCAGAGCTTTTCAAAGAAGAGCCAAGTAGTGATGTCATCAATCAAGAATTACAGATGATTTTGCGTATTAAAGCGGTACAAGAAGTCTTGCCTTCTCAGGCGGTATCTTTTATACCGGCATTAAAGCAAACCATCGAGCGGCACTATAAGGCTGAAAACCTTGTCAAAGAAAGCTCTTTAAATGAATTGCTTGATTTTTATAGTGATTTGGACACCGTTGCACTATATGCTTATGATTTATATGTGGAAAGCAAGATTTTACTCTATGATCTTCGCTTGACGCAAATTAAGGAGACCAATGATCTATTAATTAAAGCAAATCTTTTAAATGAAGAACTTGATATGAGTAGTTTTATGCGTTGTAGCACAAAGCTAGAGTGCCCAAGCGAAGGCTGTAGTGGGTGCGAGGCAGAGCACTAAGTTTGATACTAAATAAAGGGGTGTAAAACAATGGCAAAACTTCCAAAACCGGAAGAGCTTTTGAGCATTAGTTATGAACCACCAAAAGGCAATTGGATGGATACTCCGGCTGAATTAAAAGACGGGTTATATTGCCACGCGGGGAAAATGGAAAGCTTAAAGGCTGTCGGTTTGCCAAATCCAAGAGAATGGCGTGTACCAGATACAGATACATGGCAGCTTCCTGATGATTGGCAAAAAATTATTTTAGAAGGTCTCCATCTTCGACTCAAACGTTTCCGTTCACTCAAGGTTTTTATGGATTGTTGTGTACGTTGTGGGGCTTGTGCGGATAAGTGTCATTTCTTCTTGGGAAGTGGCGATCCAAAGAATATGCCTGTTCTTCGTGCAGAACTTTTGCGTAGTGTTTATCGTAAAGAATACACACTTGCAGGTAAATTAATGGCAAAAATGGTAGGCGCTAGAGAGCTGACCTTTGATGTTTTGAAAGAATGGTTTGTCTATTTCTTCCAATGCACAGAATGCCGTCGTTGTTCAGTATTTTGTCCTTATGGGATAGATACAGCAGAAATTACCATCATTGGACGTGAATTACTTAACTTAATCGGTATGAATATCGATTGGATTGTCACACCAGTAGCAAACTGTTACATGAAAGGGAACCACTTAGGGATTCAACCTCATGGTATCGTCGACAGCTATGACATGCTTTTAGATGATATTGAAGATGTTACAGGTGTCAGACTTGACTTAACTTACAACAGAAAAGGTGCAGAGATTCTTTATGTACCACCATCTGGGGATATTTTCGCGACACCTGGTAACTACACTTTGGCTGGACAACTCATGCTTTTCCATGAAATGGGACTGGACTATACCGTTAGTACCTTTAACTCAGAAGGTGGTAACTTTGGGTTCTTTACCTCTCATGAAATGATGAAACGTCTTAACTGGAAAATTTATGCTGAAGCAAAGCGCTTGGGCGTAAAATTCATTATCGGTGGGGAATGTGGTCATATGTGGCGTGTTCTTCACCAATACATGGATACCATGAATGGGACAGCAGACTTCCTAGAAGTGCCAAAAAGCCCTATTACAGGGACTGTTTTTGAAAATGCAACTTCAACTAAGATGATTCACGTCACCGAGTTTACAGCGGACTTGCTCCATCATAATAAGGTTAAGCTAGATCCAAGCCGAAACAAAGGTATTATTGCGACCTATCATGATTCTTGTAATACTTCACGTGGTATGGGGCTTTTAGAAGAACCTCGTTATATCTTAGATCGTTGTGTAGAATGGCATGAAATGCCAGAAGATACCATTCGTGAGAAGACTTTCTGTTGTGGCTCTGGTTCTGGGCTTAATGCAGAAGAGGATATGGAGCTTAGAATGCGTGGGGGCTTCCCTAGAGCAAATGCTGTCAATCATGTTAAAAAGACAAAAGGCGTCAATATGTTAGCCTGCGTATGTGCGATTGACCGTGCAGCTCTCCCACCACTTATGCGTTACTGGGCACCGGGTGTTCAAGTTTGTGGGGTACACGAACTTTTAGGTAATGCCTTAGTCATGAAGGGTGAAAAACAACGTGAAGAAAACTTGCGTTTTGAACCACTTCAAAATATGGAGGAGGAGTAGATCATGCGTAAGATTAATGTATGGATTGGTATATTAGTGTTCATCTTAGTGATGGCAGTGCCTGCTATTATCGACATTGATAAGTCTAGTGCTGCACAAGAGCCAGAAATTAGTCTTGATACTCCTGCTATCAATGCAATGGGTGCAGATGCTAAATGTATCTATGATACAGAATATATGCGTCATCATCACATGGAAATTTTGGCAGATTGGAAGGTACAAGTTGTACGTTACAACAACGATATCTTAATCACTAAAGATGGTAAAGAATATCATATGAGCTTACAAAACACTTGTCTAGAATGTCACAGCAACTATGATGAATTTTGTAAAAAATGCCATGACTACAATGGTGTCGAACCAAATTGCTGGAATTGTCATGTTAATCCATCAAGTAAGATTGGAGGGGGCAAATAATGGAAAAGTTATCTAGAAGAAAATTCTTACAACTAGGTGCCCTTGCTTGTGGTAGTGCTGTACTAACAGGTTGCCATAAAAATGATAAACAAGCATTTGGTGGGGGAGAGTATAAACGCTCTTCCAAACAATTAACAGCAAGATCTTGGGGTATGCTTATTGATATGGATAAGCTAGAAAATCTAGAGGAAATTCAAGCGGCATGTCATAAATTCCATAATGTACCAAAAATTCCAGATGAGGCACATGAAGTCAAATGGATTTGGGGAGAAGATTTTGGTAAGTTATTCTTAGATCTTAACCATAAAGCACTTTCTGAAGAGTATAAAGATAAAGAATTTGTTGCACTTTGCAACCATTGTGCTAAACCTGTTTGTGTTAAGGTTTGCCCAACACAAGCAACTTTCAGCAGTGAAGAGGGTATTGTGCTTATGGATATGCACCGTTGCATTGGTTGTCGTAACTGTATGGCAGCTTGCCCATATGGTTCTAGAAGCTTTAACTTCTATGATCCAAGAAAGTTCTTAACAGAAATCAATCCAGAGTATCCAACACGTATGAAGGGTGTTGTAGAAAAATGTGATTTTTGTTATGAACGTCTCAGAGAAGGTAAGCAACCAATCTGTGTAGAAAAGTCTAAAGGGGCAATTATTGTCGGTGATATTGATGATCAAACCTCTGAAATCAGCCGCATTATTGCTAATTATATGACAATTCAACGTATGCCAGGCTATGGTACAGAGCCTAAGTTGTTCTATCGCGTTCATTTGAAAGAGGAAAGCGAGGAGAAGAAATGATTGAAAAAGCGTTTGTAAAGCGAAGTAACAAGACTTATTGGGCTTGGATAATTTTCCTTCTCGCCATCATCACTGTTGGTTGCGGTGCGTATGCTTATCAGATGATGGAAGGGTTCCATGTCACAGGTATGAGTCGTGATATCTCATGGGGACTTTATATTGGTCACTTAACTTTCTTTGTTGGGGTAGCAGCCGGTGGGGTAATGATTGTCCTACCATACTACTTCCATAATGTAAAAGAATATGGTCGCATTACTGTTATTGGTGAATTTTTAGCAATTGCGGCACTTATTATGGCGCTCCTTTTCGTTGTTGTTGACGTCGGGGCACCAATGAAAATTTTAAATGTATGGCTTTATTGGACACCACGTTCTATGCTTTGCTGGGACTCTTTGGTTATTCCGATTTACTTGTTACTTAACTTAGTAGTTGGTTATCAAGTCTTACAAGCAGAAAACAAGGGTGTACATTACAAAAAATGGGTTAAAATACTAGCTTGGATTTCTGTTCCATTTGCTTTTAGTATCCATATTGTAACGGCGTTCCTTTATGCTGGTTTGCCAAGCCGTCATTATTTCTTGACTGCAGTTTTGCCAGCAAAGTTCTTGGCAAGTGCTTTTGCAACTGGTCCAGCACTTATCATTTTGATTTGTCTCCTTTTAAATAAACTCACTGGCTTTAATGCAGGTGAAAAGGCAATCAGAATGCTAGCAACTACAGCAATTTATGCTTTTATCGTTACCATCATTATGGTGCTTAGTGAATTTTTCGTTGCTTTCTATAGCAATGTAACAGCACATAAAGCAGCCTTAGAATATTTATTCTTTGGGCTTCATGGGCATAATCAATTTGTACCATTGATGCTCGTCTTTACCTTCTTAGTGGTAGTAGCGCTATTGGTTCTTATTCCAACCAGATTCCGCTATGAAAAGACAACAATGATTATTGGCTGTCTTGCGATCTTCATCTCTATGTACATTGAAAAAGGTTTGACCTTCGTTATTGGTGGGTTATCTGAAAATCCATTTGGAGAGATTATAAGCTACTATCCAACTGTACCTGAAATTGTCATCATTATTGGTGTTTTTGCAATCGGGATTTTCATTCTTAGCTTGCTCTTAAAGATGGCAATGGTAACGAAGAAAGATTGCGATTTTGAAGCATTTGAACAAGAAGATAGAGCTGCTTTAGCTTATAAACTTACACAAGATGAAGGTGTCTATGTTGATACTCGTCCTGTGCCAGAAGTAGAAGAAGTAGAAGAGGAAGTTAGCGAAGCAACCGAAGCTAATGGTGAAGCAACTTCTGAAGGCGAAGGCGCCAAGTAGGAGAAATACGAAAAGTGAGGGATATAAGATGGGTTTAATTATCGCATTAGTGGTAGTTCTTGCAATCGTAGGTATCACTTCTCTTGGCGTTCAGTTAGGTTTGACTGGTGTCTTTGGGGTAGCTCTACCTTATCTTGCAATAGCTATTTTTATCGTCGGTGTCATTTATCGAATTTTAAACTGGGCAAAAGTACCAGTACCGTTCCGTATTCCAACGACCTGTGGTCAGGAAAAATCTTTGGATTTTATTAAGACAAATCCAATTGATAACCCTACAAGCAAGTTTGCGGTTATCGTTCGTATGTTTTTAGAAGTGACTGTGTTTAGATCACTATTTAGAAACTCAAAAGCAGAATTAACAGAAGATGGTAGAATCGTTTACCAATGGGAAAAATGGCTCTGGATTTTTGCCCTTCTTTTCCACTGGGGTATGTTCTTTGTCATTATGCGTCATATGCGTTTCTTCGCAGCTGAAGTACCAGCCGTTGTTCGTACTTTGGAAAAGATTGATGGCGTTATTTTGATAGATCTTCATCCGATTTATCTCACCGGTTTCTTTATGCTTTTTGGTTTGCTTGGTTTACTCTTACGCAGAATTTTACTGCCTAAGGTTCGTTACATCAGCTTGTTAAACGACTATTTCCCATTAGTGCTTTTATTGAGCATTGTTTGCTCAGGTATGCTAATGAGATATTTAACGAGAGTTGATGTTAGCCACATTAGAGAGTTAATTATCTCTTTATACACATTCCATCCACAAGTACCAGAAGCTGGTGCCATTGCCACAATTTTCTACATTCACTTGGCACTTGTTAGCACCTTGTTGATTTACTTCCCAATGAGTAAACTCATGCACGCTTTTGGGGTATTCATGAGCCCAACACGTAACATGGTCAACAACAGCCGTAAAGTTCATCATACCAATCCTTGGAACTATCCGGTAGAAGTTCATACCTATGAAGAGTATGAAGATGAATATCGTGATAAGATGGCAGCTGTTGGTTTGCCACTGGATAAGTCTGTTGAACAAGCACAAGCAGATGCAGAAAAAGGCATTCATGCGAAACATGGCGTTATGAGTGACGTTTAGACTTAGCACTTTAAAAGCTACCTTTATTGATCATCAATAAAGGTAGCTTTTTTTATTTGATTAAAATATGTGAGTAGATGCCAATCAATGGTATGGGTAGGTGCTTAGAAAAATTAACCTAATCTGTGTAAAGCAAAAATAAATTAATTTGACCTTTGGAGGACTAGAGGGTATGATAAAGGAAGTAAATAAGAAATGAGGGATAGTGATGTTTACAGGAAATAAAATCTGTTTAGAGCGACCTCAAATGACAGATGCTGATATTATGCAGAAATGGTACTTAGATAAATCTTTCCGAATGCTTTATAATGGCTATCGTGGTAATGCCCTTGATATGATTATGGAGGAGATTAATTCAAGTAAAGCGCTGACAGATCCTAAGGCAAAAGATATTACCTTTATTGTCAAAACCTTAAGCAATAAAGAACCTATAGGGATGGCATCAATCATGGATATTGATAGACAAAATGGCCATGCTAAAATTGCACTCGGAATTTATGATGAATCCAAAAGACTGGCAGGCTATGGCTTGGACTTATTGATTGTGCTATGTGATATTGTTTTTTATGAATTTGGCTTCAATCGTGTCGGGATGAAGGTTGGACATAATAATCCTTTAGGCTTAAATTCTGCGACTTCCTTTGGTTTCCAAGTAGAAGGTAAGAGAAGAGAGTATTTGTTTGTTGGTGGCGAGTACATTGATGAATGGCAACTTGGTCTCTTAAAGCGAGAATATGAAAATCTTGCCATTGTACCAAAATGGAAGGCGCGTAAAAATCGCTAGATTAGAGTAGTGGGAGTTGATGACCCTACATACTTTTTTCTATAAATACTATTTTATTATTTGCCACTTGGAGCATAATTGCCCGAGATGGAATCACTTCCCCTTGTGATTCTTTGGCACTGGGAGGAAAAAAATGAAAATTTCTACAAGAAAAATCACTGTTGCTGCTATTTTAGGTGCCCTTGTAATTGTCATGGGTATTACCAACTTAGGTATGATTCCGATCCCAACAATGGCAGGGCGTGCGACCATTATGCACATACCAGTTATTTTAGGAAGCCTCTTGGAGGGACCATTAGTTGGTGCCTTAACGGGGCTTATTTTTGGTGTTTATAGCTTTTTGACACCATCTGGTGCCATTCCAGCAGATCCAATTGTGCGTATTTTGCCTCGTATTTTAATTGGGATAACGACCTACTACACTTATAAGGCGTTAATCCGTTTGCCTAGAGTTTCTGTTATTGTAGCAAGTATTGTTGGAACGCTCACCAATACCATTGGTTTTTTGGGGCTGGCAATAGTAATGGGCTATCTACCAATTCAAACGGTTATACCGATTATCCCACAAGCAATTATTGAGTTAATCTTGTGTGCAGTACTCATTTATATTATTTTTAAAACGATCAAAAAACAAAGACGCTAAATAGTTAAGGAGTTTTTTCTGATATGTTACTTGCTTTCGATGTTGGCAATACGAATGTTGTACTTGGTTTGTATGAAGGGGATAAATTGCTAGATTTTTGGCGCATTTCAAGTACAAGTCATCGTACAGCTGATGAATATGCAATGCTTTGCTTTAATTTCTTTGCCCATAAGGGTTACGATAAAGCTCAAATTCATTATGCGATTATCTCTTCTGTGGTGCCTAATAAGACAGATACCTTAAGCCGAATGCTTAAAAAATACTTTGATATCACGCCGCTTATTGTGGGTCATGGACTCAAAACGGGACTTTCTATGCGTTATGAAAACCCTAAAGAATTAGGGGCTGATCGTGTTGTCAATGCCGTTTCAGCCGTTCATCAGTATGGCTATCCGCTTATTATCATTGATTTTGGAACGGCAACAACCTTTTGTGTGGTTGACCAAGAGGGTAATTACCTTGGTGGTGCGATTACCGCCGGAATAGGGATTTCGATGGAGGCTTTGTTTGAAAAAACCGCCAAACTACCTAAAGTATCCCTACAAGCGCCCAAAAAAGCAATTGGACGCACAACAACCACAGCAATGCAAAGTGGTTTGGTTTATGGCTATGCCGGTATGGTAGATAAGATGGTGGCACGTCTAGCAGAAGAAATAGGCGAAAATCCTAAAACGATGAAGGTGGTTGCAACAGGTGGTAGGGCAGAGGAAATTTGTTTGCATTCTGATTTTGTCAAAGTGGTTGATCCGTTTTTGACCCTTTCAGGTTTGCAACTGATTGCTCAAAAGAATAGGAGTAAGTAAGATGTTGGATGTTTGTTTACTAGGTTGTGGTGGCATGATGCCCCTGCCCAAACGTTTTTTGACAGCCTTAATCGTTCGTCATGAGGGCAAAAACATCCTGGTAGATTGTGGGGAGAGCACTCAAGTTGCCTTGCATTTATCAGGTTTTAGCACAAAAAATATTGATAATATTTTGATTACGCATTTTCATGGGGATCATGTGAGTGGACTCCCTGGTTTGCTTTTAACCATTGCCAATCACCATAGAGAAGAACCCCTTCATATTTGGGGAGGTGAGGGACTGAGCCGTATTGTGAATGGCTTGACGGTGATTTGTGAGAAGCTACCTTATGAAGTGGTGCTTCATGAATTGCCTTTTCATGAAAGTAGTCATTTTACGATTTCGGGTCTTGAGGTGACGACTTTACCTGTCAAGCATAGGGTGCCTTGTCTTGCCTATTCCTTTGAGCTCAAACGACAAGGCAAGTTTGATGTGAAACGTGCAGAAGAAAAGGGGATTGCTAAGCATTTTTGGTCAAGACTTCAAAAAGGGGAAACCATTACTTTTGAAGGCAATACTTGGCAATCGGAAGATGTCTTGGGCGAAGCACGTAAGGGACTTAAACTAACCTATGCCACAGATTGCCGTCCCTCAGAGGCTATGGTTGAGTTTGCTCGTGGCAGTGATTTGCTCATCGCTGAGGGGCTTTATGGTGCCCTTGACAAGGAAAAAAGTGCTAGGGAAAAAGGGCACATGACCTATAGAGAAGCAGCAAGCATTGCTCGGGATGCTCAAGTTAAAGTCCTTTGGTTGACACATTTTTCACCGGCTTTAATGAATCCTAAAGAGGACTTGCCGATAGCACAAGCCATTTTTGAAAATACAGAAGTGGGACACAATCTAAAAATGACGACACTTTATTTTGAGGAAGTATAGGCTAGATTGGAAAGCTAGAGTGGATTTGATAAAAAAATCAACTCTAGCTTTTTGTTTGATTTTTATTGATAAATGATAAAAATATTGATAGATATATTTTTTTTTGATAAGTTAACTATAGCCAATCTAATGTATAATTTTTTGAAAGGAATAGGTAATAATGAAAAAAGTTATTTCTAGTGTATTATGTTTTTTAGTGATGGCTAGCACCTTTTTGGTATTGATGACATGGAAAAATTTTTAAGAGGTAGTGCAATCGTATCGTTAGGGGTACTGGCAAGCATTGGTGTGTTGTTTTATTTACAGCTATCAACTTTCTTGTTTCTTGATTACGAAGAAGATGAATTTTTATATAGTATAATTAATGGGGATAAAAAGATATCTTTTTATTTGAAGTCAGGTGGGAGTTTGAATGGTGATTCCGTTTTAGGTGTTTATGAAAAAGGTAATAAAAGACGTATCATTGTTTTTGCCTATCCAACACATAATATTGACGCTGAATGGATTGATAGAGATACATTGAGGATAAAATGGAAAAATTCATATACGGGAAAAGTTATAATTAAAAATTTTGATGTTAATAATGAGCATTATGATTGGCGTGAATACAATTAAATAAAAAAGCAATCAGCCATTTTAGAAGTCTTTCTAAGTGGCTGATTGCTTTTTTAGATTGCCAAGACGTTTAGGCCGATTGCCTCATCAACTTTTCTTTCAACTTCTAAAGGAAAAGTTTGAATAAAAATTTCAGCAGTGACACTAATAATGGCCTCATTGAGATGACCGCCAAAAGCAGACCCTTTATCATCACCTAAGGTGATGTGAATATGGAGATAACACTCACCATCTTTGGTGGTGACATTTCCTGTGAGATTTGTGACCTCAAAGGCGCCTTTAAATTCATTTTGGTAGTATTTTTTTTCTTCGACATCATAAACGCCCATCGTGCAAGAAGAAACAGCACCTAGACCGCTTATAATACCACAATGAACATTCAAAGAACGGCAAACTGCCATAGTGCTACTGAATATTTCTTCTCCTTTGTCGAGCCTTAAAATAATGAGATTACCTTCTTGTCTAAACTTCATTTTATTTTCTCCTTTTTTGTCGTCTAAAAGTATGAGACTCGCTTTTATTATAAGGGGAAGTTGCTAGGAGAAACAAGCTTAAGAGAGATGAAATGATGCTCTTGCGATAGGTGGCAATGAGAGTCTTTATTGGTGTTAAGAAGATAATTTTTAGTAATCTCAACTTTCCTGTTGACAAAGTTTAAAGAAAAAGGTAAACTAAAGGAGGATTAGCACTCTTTATAGACGAGTGCTAACAAGGAAGGAGGGAAGAGTGATGGCACTGAATGCCCGTAAGGAGCTTATCCTAAAGGCAATGATAGAGGCCTATATTGAAACAGGTGAGCCAGTAGGGTCACGTACTTTATCTAAGCTACCTAGTATTGCGCTAAGTCCAGCGACCATAAGAAATGAAATGGCGGATTTAGAAGAGATGGGCTACATCTCTCAACCCCATACTTCTGCCGGTCGTATTCCTAGCCAAGCAGGCTATCGATACTATGTTGATTATCTGATGGAAAATTATTCTTTTCAAGAGGAGCAGATAGAGGCTTTTAATAATTACTTGTATCAGCATACTGATTCTCATGAAGAGACAATGGAAACTGTGGTAAAGCTTGTCAGTGAAATGACAAATTATGCAACCATACTCCTATTGCCAGAAGAGGGCGAGGATGAAGGGGTGCTTTCAAAACTTGCGCTTATCCCTCTTTCCAGACATCATGCTTTGATGGTCATCGTCACAGATAAAGAAAAAAGCTACAATCGTTTTATTAACCTACCTAATCTTGATGAAACAACGCTAAAGCGTGTGGAAGGCAGTTTTAATCGTGTTTTTAGAGGGCTAGCACCTAAAAATTGGCACAAAGGCTTGTTACGGATTCTTCTCTTAGAATTAAGCGATATGCCACTTTTTACACGTTATCTTGTAGAAGAGTTAAAACAACTACTCGATAATAATTTAAGACGTCGCTATTATGTTGAGGGTATCAGTAATTTACTTGAGTTCCCGGAGTTTCAAGAATTAGATAAGGCAAAAGCCTTATTAAGTCTTCTTGAAAAACCAGAAAACCTAGAGCGTATTGTGTCTGGAGAAGAAGTTGGCATTGATATTAAGATTGCGCAAGAAAATACTGATCCTCTTTTACATGAATGCACTCTTATGGTAGGGCGTTATGAAAGTGGTCGAAAAAGTGGTTATTTAGGTATTATTGGGCCTAAGCGGATGAATTATTCAGCAACTTATACCCTGCTTAGTCTCTTAATGAGTGGTTTTCATCATGCTTTTGCAAGTGAAAATACCTTGGTAGTCAGTGGACGAAGAAGAGGAGAAAAATGGTGAAAGAAGAGCCAGTTAGCCTAAGAAGCGGTAATATTTCTGCGGTACGAACAGTTATGGCCGCCGTAGAAGGCACAATAGGTCCCAAGGGATTGGATACAATGTTACTTGATCCTTATGGAGAGGTCACCATCACCAATGATGGTTATACCATTCTCTCTATGATGGATGCCACACATCCTGTGACTAAACTTTTGATTCATGCCATTCAAACCCAACAAGATGAGGTGGGTGATGGGACAACAACAGCAGCCCTTATGGCTTGTGCCCTTGTTTTAGAGGGGTATCAGCTTTTGGATAATGGGGTCTCAGTTGCTCATCTCTTAGAAGGGCTAGAAGAAGCTAGCCAGAGGGCAAGAGAGATTTATCAAGAAGAACTTAGTTTTCAAGATAAGGCAAACTATGATCAAAAGGTCAGTTATATCGCTGGTAGAGAAAACCAAGCCATCACTGATGTCATTGTTCAAGGTTTAAAATTAGTAGGCGAGCAACGTTTAAAAGAAGAGGAATTTTTCTTAGCAGATATGGTACAAGGGGTCAAGGGTAGTGACAATAAGGTTGTCGAAGGCTTGATTCTTGCCAAAGAACCACAACTTTCCAATGGTATCGTTCGTGTGGATCAAGTACCGGTCTTAATTATTGATGATGCCTTTGAGATAGATCCAAGATACAAAGAGCTCATGACGACTGAGGCAGGTTTTAGCCACTATATGGAGCGTGAGCGAGGGTTTTATTATTTGCTTGATCATATCATTGCTAGTGGCGTTAAGGCGGTTTTTGTTCAAAGAGGTTTGGATAAAAAAGCAGAAGCCTATCTCAATACCCATGGTATTTATTGTTTAAGCCGAGTTCGTCTTAAAGATATAGGACGCTTAGCAGAATATACAGGTGCTAAAGCATTAAGCTTTGGTGAATTGGAGCAAATTGACCTTAAAGATGCCCTAGGTTTTGCCAATAGTGTTTATTGGGATAAAGAAAAGGAAACCACAGCAGTCTTAGGTGGTAAGGGTAAACCTATGGTTAGTATTGTTATTGGTGCTAAGACCAATGAAATTTTAAATGAGCGTGTGCGTATTGCCAAAGATGCTGCCGCTAGTTTACAATCAGCCTTAAAACATGGCATGGTTGCTGGAGGTGGTGCCTCAGAGCTTTATGTCGCAAGGCGACTAAGATATCTTGCCCTAGAAGAGGCTAGTCTAAAAAAAGTGGGCTATGATCTTTTAGCAAAGGCTTTAGAAAAACCATTTCAACAAATGGTAGAAAATGCTGGTTTTCGCAGTATGGAGAAAAAAGCCTTGGTGGATCAAGCACAACTTGAACATCAGTCTCCGATGTTGGGGCTAGATTTTAGGACAGGTCAAATAGGTGACATGGATGCCTTAGGAATTTATGATGCGTTAGATATTAAACTAAGCGCTGTAGCAATTGCAGTGGAAGTTGCCAAGTCAATACTTAAAATAAATGTCATTATTAGAAAGAAGGCGCATCAATCTAAAGAAGGGAGTGAGGATCATGTGTAAAGAGAATCAAAATGAAATGGTTAATGAAGAGACACTTGAGGAACAAGAGGTTGAGGTAGTTGAGGAGGAAAATACCAAGACACAAGACAATCCTCTTGAAGCAGAATTGGAAAGTTTAAATAAGCGTTATATGCTTTTACTGGCGGATTTTGATAATTTTAAAAGACGCACACAAGTAGAAAAAGCACAAATTTATGAGCTGGGCAATGAGGCATTAATCAAATCACTCCTGCCAGGACTAGATGCCTTTGATATGGCATTTAAGGCGCTTCCAGAAAATCTAGAAGAACCTTTAAAGTCCTTTGCTGTAGGGATGGAAGCCGTTTATAAGAAGTTTAGAGATAGCCTAGAAGCAAATGGTGTCACTGAAATAGAGGCACTTGGAAAGATTTATGACCCAGTCTATCATGAGGCTGTCATGACAGTAGAAGATAGTAGTGTTGAAAATGACACCATTATTGATGTGTTACAAAAAGGCTATCAACTCAAAGATAAAGTAATTCGTCCTAGTGTTTGTCGTGTGGCAAAGAACTAGACTAGACTATAAATAGAAAATTATTTAATTATTTTAGGAGGAAATAAAAATGGGAAAAGTTATTGGTATTGATTTAGGGACAACAAATTCATGTGTTGCTGTTATGGAAGGTGGCGAAGCTGTCGTTATCGCCAATAGTGAAGGGGCGCGTACAACCCCATCTGTTGTAGGTTTAAATAATGCTGGCGAACGTCTTGTTGGTCAAGTTGCAAAACGTCAAGCAGTCACCAACCCTGCAAATACAGTGTCAAGTATCAAGCGTCATATGGGTACTGATCATAAAGTCACCATGGGAGATAGTAGCTATACGCCTCAAGAAATTTCTGCTATGATACTTCAAAAGCTAAAAGCTGATGCAGAAGCTTATCTTGGTGAAACAGTAAGTCAAGCTGTTATTACTGTACCAGCTTATTTCAGTGACAGCCAAAGACAAGCAACAAAAGATGCTGGTAAGATTGCAGGACTTGAAGTATTGCGTATTATCAACGAACCAACAGCAGCAGCCCTTGCTTATGGTATAGATAAAGATAGTCAAGATCAAAAAGTCTTAGTATTTGACCTTGGTGGTGGGACTTTTGACGTTTCTTTGATGGAAATTGGCGATGGTATCTTTGAAGTTTTAGCAACTAGTGGGAACAACCGCCTAGGTGGGGACGATTTTGACCAAAAGATTATTGACTGGTTGGTTAAAGAATTTAAAGCACAAAGCGGTATTGATCTTTCTCAAGATAAAACAGCAATGCAACGTTTAAAAGAAGCTGCTGAAAAGGCAAAAATCGAACTTTCTGGTGTGATGACCTCTAACATCAACTTACCATTTATCACCATGGATTCTAACGGTCAACCACAACACTTAGACTTAAACTTAAGCCGTGCTAAGTTTGACGAACTCACCAGTGATTTGGTAGAAAAGACCATGGAACCTTCTCGTCAAGCATTACAAGATGCAGGTATCAGTGCTAGTGAAATCGACAAAGTTATCTTAGTTGGTGGTTCTACACGTATCCCTGCTGTTCAAGAAGCGGTTAAAAAATTAACAGGTAAAGAACCATTTAAAGGTATCAACCCAGATGAATGTGTTGCGATTGGGGCAGCAATTCAAGGTGGTGTTTTAGTTGGTGAAGTGAAAGACATCGTCCTACTCGATGTTACCCCACTTTCTCTTGGTATTGAAACCTTGGGTGGTATTATGACCAAAATTGTTGAAAGAAATACCACCATTCCAGTATCTCGTAGCCAAGTCTTCAGCACAGCAATGGACAATCAAACTTCAACTGACATCAACGTGCTTCAAGGGGAACGTGAAATGGCAAAAGATAATAAAGCTCTTGGTCGTTTCACATTGATGGATATTCCACCAGCACCAAGAGGTGTTCCACAAATCGAAGTTACCTTTGATATTGATGCAAACGGCATTGTTAATGTTAGTGCTAAGGATAAGGGTACTGGTAAATCTAACCGTATCACTATCCAATCTAACAGTGGTTTGAGTGATGAAGAAATCGAACGTATGGTAAAAGATGCAGAAGCAAATGCTGAAGCAGATAAAAAAGCTAAAGAAGCAGTAGAAGTGAGAAATAATGCTGACTCACTTATCTTCCAAACCGATAAACTTGTTAAAGAAAATGAAGAAAGTGTCTCAGAAGAAGATAAAACTGCAATCACCGAGGCTCAAGAAGCACTAAAGAAAGCCCTTGAAGGTGAAGATACAGAAGACATTAAGCAAAAGACAGAAGAACTTACCAACGCCCTTTATAAAGTGACTGAACAAATGTATGCTAAGGCACAAGCTGAAGCGCAAGCTGCTCAAGGTGAAGCAAGTACAGAAGATAAAGCAGGTGCAGAAACTGTCGATGCTGACTTCACAGAAGTAGACAATAAAGAAGTAGATGACAAAGATGTCAAATAAGAGAGATTACTATGAAGTTTTAGGCGTTGATAAGGGCGCTGATGAGGCAACAATAAAAAAAGCCTTCCGTAAACTCGCCAGAAAGTATCATCCTGATGTTAATCCAGGAGATAAGAATGCGGAGGCGAAATTTAAAGAATTAAATGATGCCTATGAAATCCTTTCGGATCCACAAAAAAAGGCACAGTATGATCAGTTTGGTCATGATGCTGCCAACTTTGGTCAAGGTGGAGGCTATGGCAACTATGGTGGTGGCTTTGGTCAAGGTGGTTTTGATGATTTAGGGGACATCTTTAATATGTTCTTTGGCGGTGGTGGTTCTGGTGGCGCTCGTGGCCCAGAACAAGGTCATGACTTGCGTTATGATCTCACCATTGATTTTGAAGAAGCTGTCTTTGGTGCAAAGAAAATTATTCAACTCAGCAAGTTAGAAACCTGTAAAAGTTGTTCAGGTAGCGGTGCAAAGGCTGGTACCAGTCCAAAAACTTGCTCACATTGTCATGGCTCTGGTCGTGTGACAGTGATGCAACAAACACCATTTGGGCGTATGCAAACCCAGACGACTTGTCCGGAATGTAATGGTCGTGGTAAGGTCGTTGATGAACCTTGTCCAGATTGTAACGGAACAGGCCGACATAAGGTGAAAAAACAACTTGAGGTCAATATTCCTCCAGGTGTTGATAATGGGACAAGATTGCGTATGTCAGGTGAAGGTGAAGCAGGCGAGCTAGGCGCTTTAAGTGGAGACTTGTATATCTATATCAATATTCGCAGGCATCCAATCTTTGAACGTGTCAACAATGATATTTTCATGGAACAGCCAATCAACTTTGCTCAAGCAGCCCTAGGAGATGAAATTCAAGTTCCAACCTTAGAAGGGGACGTGAATTTTACCATTCCACCTGGCGTGCAACATGGGACACGGTTTAGATTAAAGGGTAAAGGAATTAGTGGGCTAAAAGGCTTTAGAAAAGGTGATCAATACGTTACTATCATGGTTGAGACGCCAAAAGAGCTTTCAGACAAGGAAAAAGAACTTTTTGAAACTTTAAAAGAAACCTTGGAAAAGACTAATATCTATAATGTCAATAAAAAATCAGAATCTAAGGAAGAAGAAAATGGCAAAAAAGGCTTTTTCGGTAAAATGAAAGATACCGTGAATGACTTCTTTTCAGATGAAGGTTAATGTAAAAAAGCCATGAGCATATCGCTCATGGCTTTTTTAGTTAATAAAGGGAGAAAAAAATGAAAAAGCTATTGGTTGTAGTTGATTATCAAAAAGATTTTGTGGATGGGGCTTTGGGCTTTAGTGGGGCCGAAGGTTTAGAAAAACCAATTTTAGAAAGGATAGAGTCCTATGTAGTAGCTGGTGATGAGGTTATTTATACCTTGGATACCCATTTGACAAATTATTTAGAGACCACTGAGGGCAAGCACTTACCTGTTGAACATTGTATTTTAGAGACAGAAGGGCATGGGCTTTATGGTGGCTTAAAAGAGGCTTTAAAGGAAAAGAGAGGTATTCTTAAGTACACCTTTGGCTCTATGGCACTGGGTCGCTATCTTGAAGAAAATCATTTTGAAGAGATTGAGTTTTGTGGCTTGGTCTCCAATATTTGTGTCCTTTCCAATATGGTGATTGCTAAGGCGGCAAGCCCTGAAAGCAAGATTTTTGTCAATAGAAAGTTAACGGGTTCTTTTGATGAGACAATGCAAGAAAAAGCTTTTGACATCTTAAAAAATCTTCATATGCAGGTGATTTAAAATAAGGGTGGTAAAACCACCCTTATTTTTTTATTCGCATAATATTTTTTAAAGTGTAAAGTAAAAAATATCACATAAGAAACAATAAAATATGATATAATAAATAAAAATGATGGAAGTATAAGTTGCCGAAGGAGGGGACATGATGAAGATAATGCATAAAAAATTCATTCTACCATTGGTCTTTCTTTTGACTAGTGCAACTGCATTGTCTGCTCTTGCCAACTATGAGGGACTAATTACACTGGTGGTTGATGACAAGCTTGTGGTAAGTGATGTTGAACCCTTAAAGGTCAATGATGTCACCCATTTGTCCTTGAGTGCGGTTTCTAAAGCTTTGGGTGCTTCTGTCAAGTGGGACAATCAAACCAAGACCGCTACAGTCCAGAGAGGTAATGTTACACTGATATTCTACCTTAATCAGCATTATTATCTAAAAAACAATCAAAAATTAGCTTTAAATGTGCCTGTTAAACTCTATGATAATCGTATTCTTTTACCGGTGCGTGTGATTGCTGAAGCATTTGGCGAAAAGGTGTATTGGAATGAAGCTTTGCAAGAGGTTTCTATAGGTAAAGACAACAATTCCCCAGCAAATTTTCGTCCAGGTTTTATAGAAAAGATTTTCATCAAATACAGTATTGATTCTCAAGATCAAAAAAGTTTTATTGGTACTTGGGGTCAAAGTACTTCAACACCAGGCTTAGCGAAGGATACGACCTTGTTTATTCATCCTAATATAGATGGTGGCTTTAAGGTTTATAAGTTGCTCCAGCTTAAAAATTCTCCTGGAGAGGAACTTTTGATTGGTAAAGCTATCCCTAAAGGGGCAGACCGTCTTCATGTGATGTATGATTTGAGAACTTATTATACGGCATCAGGCTATGAAAGGGGATATTATGAAATTACCCAGGATTACCATATAGGTGAAGATAAGGCACTCCATCTTGTGGATCAATACGTTTTGCTAAATGGTAATCGACTAAAGGCTTTTAATCCAACTGATGTTGTATTTGATCGTGAGCCTTTCTATCGTTATGGTGCAGATGGTGGTGAGAATACGCCAAATCCGGCTCCAGCTCAAAATCTTGGTGCATTCTCAGATTCTAAGCCTAAGGGATAAGGTAGGAGGTTCAATCAAAGCAAATTTATACTAAAGGGGAGGATTACAAATGAAACAAGTGAAAAAATTAATGGCAGTGATGGTCGTCTTAGGGTTAGTCTTATCGACACCTGTGGCTTCTTTTGGATCAATAGGTGAGTTGCCTGTCAGTCTCAAGGTGAATGGCAAGCTTGTAGCTAGTGACTTGGAACCGGTAAAACTAGACAATCGTACTTATCTACCTTTACGTGCAGTTGCGACTGCTTTGGGTGCTAAGGTGAGCTGGGATGCAAAAACAAAAAAATGTGTCATTATGAGAAATCCAAATACCCTTGAGTTTTATTTGGGAAGAAACTACTATCTAAAAAATGGCAAAAGAGTTGCTTTGGATACCTCTGTCGAGCTTTATAATGATCGTGTGATTTTGCCAGTGCGTGTGATTTCGGAAGCACTTGGCGAAAAGGTCTATTGGAATGAAGACCTTCAAGAAGTTTCTATAGGTAAAGACAATAGTGTTGCTTCAAAGTATTATTTTGATTTTAAACAAAAAGTTGGCTGGAAGTACGCTAGTAATGTTGCACAGACGAGCATTGTAGGTGATTGGAGACAAGTCGTTTCTTATCTGGATGTAGACACGGAGACGATTCTTTATATCCATAACTTTGTTGGCAATAATTTTAAGGTGTATCGTTTGCGCGAATATGGCAATATTCCAGCGGTTGAGTTAAGAATAGGGACTGGTACCTTGGAAGGTAATCGTTTTCATATGATTTTTGCTGATGATGCCCCTTATGTGGATTCACCAGAACCTTTAAGTAATGTAGAATTTTTTGAAGAAGAGTATGAACTCAATGGCGATCACCTTAACCTAGTGTCTCGAAAGGTCATAGGCAAAGATAGTGTTGTTGATTTTAATGATCCGCTTTATTATATGCCATATGAGTCTATTAAAGGGTAGAACAATAAAAATCCTTAAGTCCTAATGACTTAAGGATTTTTATTGTTTTAAAGCTTAGGAAGGGTAGAAAGACTTTGAGCGATTTCCTCATCTGTTGGGAGATAGTTTTCCATTTCCCCATCATTGTATTTTTGGT
>CALIQN010000037.1 GCA_938044045.1 uncultured Peptococcaceae bacterium | reverse complement strand
ACTCAAAGCATTGATCTTTGAGTGGCTAGTCGTATCATAGGAGAAAGTAATATTAGAAATAGTATAAAGCGTTGTCATCTTAATCCCCTATAAATTCTTTATCAACCATATCTGTATAACTAGATTCTTTTTCGATGAGATTCTTTTTCACGAGCCATGCTTGAATACGAGCAACTTGTTCTTCAGTAGGAAGGGCCTTAGGTGTGTATTTTGGCATTGGATAGGCGTCTGTTAATGGTTCTGGAATACGTGAAAATTCTCTTTCTATTGCTTGATATTTTTCTGGATTTTGATTGATTTCATTCATTGCCTGGTAAACCTTATCAAGCACCAATTTAGTTTGTTGTTTCTTTTCTTGAATAGTAGAATCTTTCACAAGAAGTACAGATTGAGAATAATTATCATTGAGCTTAGTATCATCAATGATAACTTTAGCGCCTTGTAAAGCCGCTAAGCTCGCCAAAGGATCTGGGAGAATAGCGCCATCGATATCTTTTCCTGATAACAAGGTCTCAAGTCTAGTACCAAGATTAGGAATATTAACAAAAGTTATTTTTGTGCTATCAAGTTTTAGGGCATCATTAAAATAACTTTCAATAAGATACTCCATCATAGTATTGGTAGAGATAGCGATTTTCTTGCCATAAAAATCTTCAGGTTTTTTTATTTCGCTATCTTTTTTTGCTAATACAGCAAAACGACCTTCTGTTTTTGTTGCACCAAATGCAATCGAAATGACTTTGGTATCAATGCCTGCTTTTTTAAGGGTAGATTGCACAATCATATCATTCATAATCATATCCAATTCACCACTTTCGAAGGCTTGAGCTTCTTCTTGGCTACTCTTAAATGGGATGATTTCCACATTTAATCCAGCTTTTTTAAACAAACCTTCTTTATCAGCAACATGAAAAGGTAAACTATCATCAATGGTGAGTACGCCTATTTTGTAGGGTTTAGTGCTAGCTTCTTGAGCGGAATCGGCAGATTCTGATGATTGGCAAGCAACCAAGCTAAAACTTAAACAGAATATGAAGATAAGGGCAAAAAAATTCTTCAATGGTAGGACCTCCGATGCAATATTTTGCCCCGATTGTAACATATAAAATTATTCTTAGCAAATTAAACAAGCAAGTGATAATCTTTCATTGCTTGAGTTAAGCGTTTTTCATTTTCTGTTTCTATTTCATACAAAGGAGAACGCAAATAACTTGTGCCAAAGCCCATAAGGGAAACAGCTTTCTTAACAGGAATAGGATTGACTTCGCAAAATAGTGCTTCAATCAAGTTAAAGGCTTCCAATTGGAGTTGGCATGAAGTGGTTGTATTACCATTAAGATAATTCATAACCATCTCATGTGTCTTTTTAGGTGCAACATTTGCCAAAACAGAAATGACACCTTTTCCACCAAGAGAGAGGATAGGAACATTCTGATCATCATTACCACTATAAAGTGTAAAGTCATCATCAACCAAACTCATGAGCTTAGCAATTTGACTAATATTACCAGAGGCTTCTTTAATACCAACAATATTACTGACGTGTTTTGCAAGATAGTGTGCGGTTTCTGGTAAAATATTACAACCTGTACGGCTCGGAACATTATAGAGTATAATTGGAATAGTAACAGCATTGGCAATTTCCGTAAAATAACGAATCAAGCCTTTTTGTGTTGCTTTATTATAGTATGGCGTGACGACTAAAAGTGCATCAACGCCAGCTTTTTCAGCTAATACTGAAAGTTCAATTGCCGTTTTGGTATCATTAGCCCCAGTTCCAGCAATAACAGGACGCCTTTTATCAATCGTGCGAGTTGCATGAGCAATTACATCGATATGTTCTTCCTCTGTTAAGGTAGAGGCTTCACCAGTTGTACCACAAATAACAAAAGCATCAGTGCCTTCACTAATTTGCCATTCAATTAAGTTATCTAGTGAAGTATAATCGACTTCACCATTTTCCTTGAATGGTGTAACTAAAGCGACAGCTGATCCAGTAAAAATTGACATAAAAAATTCCTCCTTTAAAAATAAAATAGAGGTCAGAAATAAAAAAGCTCTCCAAAATGTATGGAGAGCTAATTTATCAATTTCTGATAGCTCGCCATCAAAATGATGACAGTCATAAGATTATTCACCCTATGCCCAGTAAACTTAGTGCCAAGTACTAAGTTCCTTCGGCGTTTTCCCCGTTCTCCTTACATCATCTGATCTTGGTTCATCAGTAAGGATACTATTGTCAAACGCAACCTCTATCTAACTTATATATTTTTTATTATCCTAAGGGCTTTTTACAATTTTGTCAAGCTTAAAGAAAGGATTTTTTTGCAAAAGTTTGTATGATATACTTTATTTTGGAAAGGGAGTGAGTAAGTATTGATAATTTGGAAGAAACATTAAAAGATTATTTTGGCTATTCGACTTTTCGGCCTGGACAAAGAAGAATTGTAGAGACCATCTTAGCACAAAAAGATGGTTTAGTTGTGATGCCAACAGGTGGAGGAAAATCTCTATGTTATCAACTACCTGCCTTGCTCCTAGAAGGAACAGCTTTGGTTATTTCGCCTTTGATTTCACTAATGAAAGATCAGGTAGATGAACTTAAAGTTTTAGGTATTCCAGCACAATGTTTACATGGTAATTTAGAAAAACATGAGGAGCAGAATATTATAGATTCACTTTTAAAGGGCGAGTTAAAAATTTTATATATTTCTCCCGAACGTTTTTCTATCAATTATTTCATTCAGTTATTAAAGCGTATTAAGCTATCTTTTGTAGCAATAGATGAAGCTCACTGCATTTCTCAGTGGGGACATGATTTTAGACCAAGCTATCTTACAATACGAGAGAGCATTGATAGGATTAATGCTTCGCTTTCTGTTTGTGCTTTTACAGCAACAGCAACAAATGCTGTAAAAAAAGATATTATTGATAAATTAAATTTAAAAAATCCTCTTGTACATTTGGGTGGATTTAATAGAGAAAATATCTTTTTTTCTCTATATAAACCTAAGGATAAGCGTAAATGGTTACTCAAAAATTTAAATCATGACTTATCAACGATTATATTTTGTAATACACGAAAACGTGTAGAAGAAATTTATCATTTTTTAAAGGATCATTATTTTGAAGTAACTTATTATCATGCAGGTTTATCCAAAGAAGAGAGAGAAAAAAGCCAAGATGATTTTATTTTTGATAGAAAAACAATTATTGTTGCCACTAATGCTTTCGGTATGGGCATAGATAAATCTAATGTACGACAAGTGATTCACTACAATATGCCTCAAAGCATAGAAAGCTACTATCAAGAGGCAGGACGAGCAGGACGAGATGGTGCAAAAGCAGAGGCAATATTACTTTTTTCAGCACAAGATATTATTGTAGCAAAATTTTTTGTGGAGAAATCAAAACAACCTAAGATACAAGAAAAATTACAACAAATGATAGGATATACCTATACAACAAGTTGTTTAAGACAATATATTTTAAATTATTTTGGTGACCATATTGAGTCTTGTGGAGACTGTACGACTTGTGTAGGAGATTTTGTCAAGACTGACATTACCAAGGAAGCCCAGATGATTTTAAGTACAGTAGCACGTAGTGGGCAACAATATGGAATGAGTAGTATAGTTGATTGTCTTAAAGGGGCAAATAATGAGAAAGTGAGACGTTTAGCCTTAAATAAGCTATCTACCTATGGACTCATGAAAACTTATCAAATAGAAGATATTCGGGATATCATCTCTTTATTGGTTTATGAGGGTTATTTAAAAATTTCTGGTGAAGAATATCCACAGTTAAAGCTTAGACAACAGTCTGAAGAAATACTGTTTAAACAACAGAAACTTTATATTAATAAAGAACTCTCTCAAAATAAGGTGTTGACAGAAGCACTATATCTAGATAAGACGCTTTTTTCTCAGCTTAAGATTTTGAGGCAGAAAATAGCAACTAATTTAGAATTGGCGCCATATTTAATCTTTTCTGACAAAACACTGGAAGAAATGGCAAAACGCAAACCAAAATCAAATGAGGATTTTTTAGATATCACAGGTGTTGGACAGAAAAAGTTAAAGCAGTATGGGACAGCATTTTTAAGTGTCATCAAGCATTCAAGTTAAAAAATAGGTGACAGAGGTGGAAGCTTACTTGTTAACAGTAAATTTTTTAATGACAAAAGTATAAAACATTCATATGGGGTGGCAATTGTGAGGGAAAAGGAAATTTATGTCATTGTGTCTGATGACAAATTTTACAAGAAAATTGTAGAAATACTACAAGAGTATTATCCTTCTTATACTTTTGTGAAGCATAAAAATCCGCAGGGTGATTATTATTTAATTAATATTAAAAAAGATGAATTATTTCTCAGTGTAAGAGAGCATCATAAAAAAATTTATTATGATGGTGCGGTCACATTAACGGAAACAACAATAACAGGAGTAAAACATGCATTTTACACTTTAATGAAGACCTTACTTTATCCCTTACCTTGGGGAAGTCTGGTTGCAGTTCGTCCGATGAGCCCATTAAAAAAACTAGGCCATCTTTCAGAAACAGAAAAACTTTTATATTATCAAAAAAACTTTAATACCACACCATTCCGTGCGAATTTAGCAATAAAAATCAATGAAATTGAAGAGAAATTGTTAGAAGACTATAAAGATCATATGGGGTTGTACATTAATATTCCTTTTTGCCCAAGTCGATGTAACTATTGTTCTTTTCCTACAATTGTCTCCCAATCATCGAGACAATTGATGAAGGATTATCTCAAGGTATTGCATCAGGAAATTATCTTAAGTAAAAGTCTGTTTGAGGATAAAACAATAGGACAAATTTATATTGGTGGAGGGACGCCTGCAATTTTAGAAGCTGATGAAATGAATCAATTGCTTAGCACAATAGTTAAATATTTTCAGCTAAAGCAAAATTATGAGTTGTCAATAGAAATGGGACGTCCAGAACTCATAACAGAGGAAAAATTGAGCGTATTGTCACACTTTGGTACAACTCACTTAAGCATTAATCCTCAGACATTACATGATGATACTTTATTGAAGATTAATAGGCGACATACTAGGGCCGATTTTTACCATGCTTTCGAAAAAGTTAATCAATACACTGAAGCGAAGGTGAATGTTGATTTAATCATTGGTTTGATAGATGAAAATCAAAAAATATATCATAATACTTTAAGTGAAGTTTTGGGGCTAGCCCCTCATTTTATTACGATACATACGCTTTGTGCCAAACGAGGTGCTAAGGGTTATTACCACAATGAGGCAAATGATAATTTAGATATTTCTACAATCAGTCAAATGTGGCAATTTACCTATGATTATCTCAATTGGAATAATTATCAGCCATATTATCTTTACAGACAAAAAAGAATGGTTGCTCCATTTGAAAATATTGGTTTTTCTAAGGAAGGTTATAATAGCTATAATGTCTTAATGATGACAGGGCGATACCCTATTTTAGGCTTGGGCATGGGTGCAACAAGTAAATTATTAACTAAAGATAAAATGGTAACCGTACTAAATTATCGTAATATGAGAGACTATATGAAACATTATCAGCAAAGTATTAGTGAAAAAAGTCAATTATTAGCCTTATAAAGGAGGATGAATGATAAAGAGAAATAGTGCGATAGATAACATGCGTATTTTATGCACCTACCTTGTTGTGCTAGGTCATGTTATGGTCTTTTTTGTACCAGGCAAGAGTGTCATACCCTTTAGAGAAGATGAAATCATTGAATATATGCAATATGCATTATACACCTTTCATATACCAGCTTTCTTCTTTATTTCAGGCATGGTCTATCATAATCAAAGTCAATTTAGGGCATTTTTTTATTCTAAAGTCAAGCGATTACTGTTACCATATGTTGTGACGTTTTTTGTTTTTGTCATGCCAACCTTGATGTATATGAAATTATGGAGATGGCAGAATCTTTATGAGATTCTTTGGAATCAAAATAGTCGACATCTTTGGTTTTTATATACCTTAGCTTTTGCGTTAATTTTTGTACGCATGATGGATAAGATACCTTTAATAGTAGGTTTTCTATTTTCTATTTTTATTTATTACTATGGTTTTAAGGTATTTATGATGCCATTTCATTTTTCCGGTGCGTTGGTCTATATTTATTTGGGTAGGTTATGGAAAGCAGAGTGGAAGATTCCTTTAAAAATTATTTTTCCATTGTTTGCTTTGAGTATTGTATATTTAGAAGATTATCCTTTAGCGCAAGCTTTTTTAGGGATACAACTGATGTATACAATCAGCCATTTCATAAAAATTCGAGAGCAGGGTCAATTTGATTTATATTTATTCCATGCTATGATTATTTATTTGATATTTTATAGTGTGCCACAATTAACGGAATTACCAGATTTTGTTGTTCTTTTAGTTGTCTTTTTTGCGACGCTTTTCTTAGCAAAGTTATTGATAATAGTTAAAAAATATGCAATAAAATATATTAGTAAGATATATTTATCAAGTACTAAGATCCATTTTCAAGAAGAGGCAAGATGATTATAAAGTAGTTCAGAAATAATAGGTTTAGAAACAACTAACTTTATCTTGAGTCTTGAAAAAGAAAAATGCTTGTGCTAGACTGAAATTGTAAGAATTAGAATTGCCGTAATGAGATATTAGGATTAAATGTCGATGTGCGGGAAAGCATACCTAGGGTGAGTTGAGCGTATTTGACTTGACCAAGTGGTATGGACGCCTGATTTTGGCGTTACACCGAAGGGATAAAAGCCCAGGCGGGTAGGTTTCCTAGTAACCTGTAAAGTGTTAGGGAATCTACCTGTCTGGGCTTTTTTATTTTTTAAAAGCATAAGGGGGAAATCGATGATGGAAACAAAAGTAGGAATCGTGATGGGAAGTGACTCTGATTACAAGGTTTTAAAAAAAGCATGTGAGGTCTTAAAGGCTTTTGATGTTAGCTATGAAGTTTTAGTTGCAAGTGCACATAGAACACCAGAAGTTGCCTTAGAATATGCGAGTAGTGCAGAAAAAAGAGGTCTTAAAGTTAT
>CALIQN010000036.1 GCA_938044045.1 uncultured Peptococcaceae bacterium | reverse complement strand
ACTTTGTGAAGTTTAAAATGTACTTTCTTTTCCATGATAATTCTCCTTTCATTTTAAACTTTTTACATACTGCAAAATAAGGGCTGTCATGAGAGTTTATGAAAAGTGAGCATTGGGTAGAGTCCCTAACGATGTAAGTTAATCTTTTTATGACAATCCTTATTTCTCCAAGTCTCCTCAATTTCGGTATTACGAGACTGTTCAAGGCAAACATGAGTTCTGACGAAATGATTCTAGAAAAACGAGAGTTGTTCGGAATTTTCCTCCTTTCTAAGCATGGAAGATCTCGTTTATTTTGGCTTTCTAAGACACAAAAAACTAGAGCTTACTAGTATGAGGCGTCCCCTCTAGAGCTCTAGTTTGAAATGATGCTGTATTCTTTTTATGAGCCCTAGTTTGATGGTTCAAAGTGACTCAGGAATGGTCATCCTACTATGATTCATATTTAGGCATTAGGCAACTAATGTCAATCTTTTAGATAATCCCCAAGTGTCCTTTAAAGTAAGATTAAAACGCTTACATGTTCACCTAGCTTCATTATAATCCTTTTTTAAGAATAAACAATAGAAACTAACAGAAATACCCAAAATGCTAAAATATTGACATCATTTTATTTCAAATAAGGATTTTTCAGAGCTAGTGTCAGAGTTTAAGGGTGTATAGGAAAAAATAGAAGCAACAAAAACCCTTTCAATGGATCTTGAAAGGGTTGATACTTAGTCAATGCGAAATGATTATCTGGAATTCCATATCTTAAACGGAGAATTAAATCTCTGTAGATTTACCATTTTTATCAAAGGAATAAGTCTTACCATTAATAGTTCGAATGGTATTAGTTAGTAGTTCCCCAGTATTATCATCAAAATAGCGATTGCCATTGTAATCTAAAATAAATTGCCCTTTGACTTGTTTACCTTGTTCATCAAAGTAGTAGTGTTTGCCATCTATGATTTGATCAAAGACGAGTGCTTTGCCGTCAGCACCAAAGTAGTAGGTATTGCCTCGCCAGTTGATGAATTGATTGGTTACGGCAGCACCTGTGTCGGCATCAAAGTAATAATAAGCGTAAGGTTCTGATTTAACAACTTCAGTAGTATTTGCTGTCCAGTTTCGATCATAGTCTTCAGCCTCAGGACTAAGGACTTTGTCTTTAGCGAGATATCCTGAAGTGTAATAGATGGCTCTAAAATTTTCAAAATAGTAGAGTTTGCCATCAATATTTTGGAGATAGAGTAGCTTTTCGCTCTTGTCGTTAATGTAACACCAGTGTCCATTACCAACTTCGACGAGACCAGCTTTATAGACTGCAGCCCCTGTTTTCTTGTCATAATATGGCCCTGTACCAAAGAAATTAAAGTCCCCTCTTCGAGCTGAACCATTTTCTCTGAAATGATATTCCTTCCCATCTATGATTTGTTTACCAGTTAGAGGCTTGCCCTCGCTATCAAAATAGTACAAATCATCATCAATGTCTATGAATTGATTTCGAGGGACTGCATGTGGTGCACCGGTCTCTTTGTCATAATAGTAGCCATTGACAATTGTATTTCTGGCTTGTCGGTGAGTTTTTGGATTAAAGTAAACCTTAATCCCATTAATGGTGTGTTCACCTGAAAGAAGATTGCCTTGATCGTCAGCATAATACCAGTAGCCACCGTCAGTGAAGTACCCCCCTTTGATGAGGGCGCCATTATCTTTGTCATAGTAGTTAATCCCACTATCACTTACATCTCCTGACTCAGTAACAAACTTCCCTTTGACTTGCTTACCGTTTGACTTATCAAAGTAGACATCGACACCATCAATAGTGTGCGCCCCTTTGAGAATGGTTCCGTCAGCATCAGCATAGTACCAATTATCATTAAAATTAAAGTATTGCTGTTTAAGGAGGGCACCATTATCTTTGTCATAGAATTTAACAGTACTTAACCTATAATTTGGATTTTCTGCTTCACCGTATTCATTAATGAAAAGTCCCTTAGCTTGTTTTCCAGTGGTTGTATCAAAATAGACCTCAACACCATTAATAATTTGTTGCCCTTTGAGAATGGTTCCTGTTGATCCAATATAGTACCAGTCATCATTCACTTGAACATAACGATTAGTGCCCAAATCTGTTTTGGCACCGGTATGTTGGTCGTAATAATAGCCATTCTCAGCAAAGTTGCCCTTAACTTGTTTACCACGATAATCTTCGAAGTAAACATGGTCACCGTTGATAGTATGTTCACCTGTTACGGCTTTTCCTTCTTTATCAACATAATACCAATCTTGACCGACTTGGACATAGCTGTTAGTTACAGGGGCTCCGCTTCTAGCATCATAATATTTGTCATTAGATGCAAAGTTTCCCTTAACTTGGACGCCTGTAGTATCGTCAAAATAGTACTCTGTACCATCAATAACGGTAGCGCCCTTGATAGCTTTGTTGTAGGTTCCGATGTAGTAGCTCTTATCACCTACTGTTACCAAACGATTAGTGACGAGGTCTCCATCATTGATGTCATGGAAATTATTATCGTCATCAAAGCCACCTTTGACTTGCTTACCATCCTTGTCGAAGTAGACTTGAGCGCCATTAATAACTTTACGACCTTTGACAAAAGCTCCGTCGCTACCAACATAGTACCAATTTCCTTTTATATTGACGTAATGGTTAGTACCAAAATCTTTTAGGATGCCATCTTGATCATAGTAGTGGCCAGTACTTGAAAAAACATCAAACAGTTGTCTGCCGTCTTGAGGGTCGAAGTAGACTTGTTTGCCTTCGATGGTTTGCTCTCCTAAGCTAGGCGTACCTTCAGCGTTAAGGTAATAACGCTCTTTTCTTTGCGTTTGCTTATTGTAGGCTACAAGGTATTGGTTTGTGACTAAAGCACCATTGTCATCACCATAGTAATATAACTTCTTAGGATTTGTAGCATCTTTTACAAAATGGTTTCGAACCTGTTTACCACTTTCTTTTTCAAAATAGACTTGCTTTCCATCTATAATCTGAGGACCCTTGACGATAGCTCCATCACTTCCAGCATAGTACCAGTCCTCTCCAATTTGGAAGTAGTTATTTGTACCGAAATCTACCTGTTCACCTTTCTCATTATAGTATCGGTTGTCTCTCCCAAAGGCATTTTTGAGCATGGCCCCCGTACTGCCTGGCTGCCAATTATCATTGAAATAGACATGGACACCATTAATAACGTGAGGGCCTTTTAGAGCGTAGCCATTTTCATCAATATAGTAGGTGTCATCTTTGTAGGTGACATAGCTATTTGTGACCAAGGCTCCTTTTTCATTATCATAGTATTTTCTATCTTCGGCAAATTCACCTCGGGCTTGAGCACCAGTTTTATAGAAGTAGACTTTAATACCATCAACAGTCTGAGGGCCTACGAGGTTCTTGCCGTTAGCATCTCTATAGTGCCAGCGTCCGTAGTCTCCAAGATAGTATTCTCCACCAGTAATATTAGTTTCACTGGACGTGTTAGCAGTAGTTGAATTAGCTTCACTTGTCGCTGTAGAAGTGGCAGTTGATGTTGAAGCAGTGGTGTTTGTAATGTTTGGACTTTCGCTAGAAGCTTGACTCTGACTCCCTGCTTGTGAGGCTGAGTCACTAGTCGCTTCAGAAGTCGCAAGAAGAGAACTTGCTATTTCTGTACTGTTTGATGAGACATTTTCAGTTGTTGAAGCAGTACTTGTTTCTGATAGGCCTACAGTACTTGAAGAATGAGTCTCGACCAAATCAGCAGTCGTTTCGACAGTCGCAGTCGTAACTGTTGTTGTATCGAGATTTGTAGGTTTATCTGTGGTGACTTCTTCAGCAAAGACAGGTCTTGCAATTAAAGCAAAACTAGCTAAAGCAGTTGCACAAGATAGGGAAACAAGACGCTTTTTAGACGTCAACCTAAAGAAATTAGAATTCACTTTCATAAACCTCCTCCTTTTCTTAACTATTATTATAAATGTTATTATTTTTTAATCAATAGATTATAAAAGATTTAGATAAAAAGAATGAATACCTTTTCATTTTTAATGTTTGGAAGAGGAACAAAATGTATCTACGAAAAAAGAAGTCGATACCCGACTTCCTTTCATTTTGCTATTTCTTAATTATCCGACAAGTTTCCCGTTACCGTCAGCGTCGAATTGGTAGGTCTTACCTTTAATCGTAAGAATGGCGTTTGACACACGGGCTCCAGTATTGGCATCGTAGTAGTGTGGAACACCATTGACATCGATAAGCTCTCCTTTGGCTTGTTTTCCAGATTGATAAAGGTAAACCACTTGACCATCAATAACAGCTTCACCAGATTCTGGGCGGATGGCATTACCATCTTCACCAAAGTAGTACCAATCACCTTGGAGGTAGATATAACGGTTCTTAACAGCCTCACCAGTGTTTTCATCAAAGTAGTAACGCTGTGTTACCTTGGCATTAGTATCAATCCCATAGACAGAGGCATATTTATAGTTATTAACAAAGGAAATAGAGTCCCCTTTAACTTGTTTTCCATATTGGATGTATTTTGATGCACCACCTTCAATGAAGTAGTAGAGCTTGCCATCAATAGTTTGCAGGCCCATCACCTTGTCACCCTTGTCATCGAGGTAGAACCAGTCGCCGTCTTTACGTTGAACAAAACCTTTGTGAGTAACTTTGTCCCCAGTTTGTCCATCGTAGTAGTTACCATTGGTAGACGCTTCTGAGTAGTAGCCTGCAAAGTCACCCTTGATTTGGAAACCATGATAACGATGGAAGAAAACTTCTTGTCCGTTAATGCTTTGTGCCCCTGTAACAGGTTTTCCGTCATTGCCAAGGTAGTACCAGTTACCGTTGAATTCGACATAACGGTTAGTCCAAAGGTCACCAGAATCAACGTCATAGTAGCGGTCCAAGAAACCATTTGATTTAGCCAGTCCACCTTTAACTTGTTGACCATTATCACGGAAGTAAACGTTTTGCCCATCAATGGTTTGAGCACCTTTGAGGTTTTCACCATTGGCATCTTTATAGTACCAGTTGCCTTGGTCATCACTGTAGTAGTGGCCAGTTGAAGCATTTGACTCAGTATTGGTGGTTTGTGGCTCAACTGCATTTGTTGTTACAGCAGGTTGATCAGGTGTTTGTTCTTGACTAACAGTTACGGTAGTGAGATTAGTGGTTGAGTCTGTGTTGACGGTTGCTGCCTCTTCTGAAGTGTTGGCAGTCGCTTCTGTCGCTGGTGTGGCATCCACAACTTTTGTCTCAACGAGATCAGCTGTTGTCTCGACATTAGCAGTTGTGGCAGTGCTAGCGTCGAGGTTAGCAGTGCTGTCAACTGTAGCTTCCTCGGCAAGGACAGGTTTAGAGATAAAGGCAAAACCTGCAAGAGCAGTTGCGCATGAGAGCGCAAGAAGACGATGTTTGGACGTCTGTCCAGCAAAATTAGAATGTACTTTCATAATTTTCCTCCTTTTCCTAAATCCTATTATAACTTAATTTAATCATATTTTAATAGAATTTAAGACATTTAGACAAAAATAAGAAAGAGCTTCCATAACTTATTACTGGGAAAATTTTTCACAGTTTTTTCCTCCAACTGTTCTTAAACGCAAAAAAAATCCAGGACCTGAGCCCTGGATTTAGGAGATTATGAAAAAGAAAAGTTTTAGGATGGTTATAGTATATAAACGAAACCCTAAAGATTCCTTAAAGTAGAGAAGAATTTATGAAAAATAGGTAAAAAGGAAGTTTGCAGTTGGTCGACTTCCTTTTCTTATTCCCAAATCCTAATAACTTTGTTGCTCTCATAATCAAAAGAAAGCGCTCTATCCATGTTATAATAGAAATTAAAGTTTTTATTCAGAATATTTTGTAAATACTTTTCAGTTTTCGTTATTACTTTAAAACATAAAAAAAGTTTAATGAAATGAAAAAACTTGAAAAATAGATGTGAGCATTATATAATGAAATTAATAAAAAAGAGGGGGCACGAGATAAAGTTATGTCATTCTGGTTATTGAGTTTTACAGTTATTGTTGCAAATCTTGTAATATATTTATCTAATAAAAAGAATAAGTAAAAAAGCTTTAGATTTTATCAATGAACTTGAGAGAATGTGAATTGCATTCTCTCAAGTTTTAGGTAAGTGTGCAATAACTAAGTATTTTGAAAAAGACCCAGAATTATTTGATCTGACCCCCAAAAGTTGGACATTCTATTTTAAGTTAAGGATTGAGTTCTGTATTGTACAGGGCTCAGTCCTTTTAGTTTGGTTTTGATTCGTTTGTTGTTGTAATAGTCAATATAGTTTGAAATAGCGAGTTTCGACTCATCAAGTGACGAGAACTCTTTCTCAAACTCTATCAAACCAGTGTAACGACTCGAGAAATTAGTGACATCATCGAGCGAATGTATGGTCATCACTATAGTCCTGCCACAATTTCTAATATCTCAAAAGCAACTCAGGAGAATGTCGCTGCTTTTCATGAGCGAAGCTTAGAAGCCAATTACTCTGTTTTATTCCTTGACGGAACCTATCTTCCATTAAGACGTGGAACCGTTAGTAAAGAATGTATTCATATCACACTTGGCATTACACCAGAAGGACAGATGGCAGTTCTTGGATATGAGATTGCCCTAAATGAAAACAATGCTTCTTGGTCCACCCTGTTAGACAAGCCTCAAAGTCAAGAAATCCAACAGGTTTCTCTTGTAGTGACAGATGGCTTCAAGGGGCTTGAGCAGATGATCAGTCAGGCTTACCCATTAGCTAAGCAACAGCGTTGCTTAATTCATATTAGTCGAAATTTGTCTAGTAAGGTGAAGCGATCTGATCGGGCAGTTATTCTGGAGCAATTTAAGGGGATTATTTCTTGCCAATTACCTTTTACCAGAACCAACAGGTATCTTGGCACGTAGAAGGTATTATAGGTAGCATGGAGGAAAAAATGACTAATACAACATCAAGTCTTGCCTTATTATACCCGTCTGTGTTAAACAATCAGCATCCAGTGCTACTCTCGAATTTACAAGAAAGTGAGGGCTGAGACTGTGAAGAAGAATT
>CALIQN010000035.1 GCA_938044045.1 uncultured Peptococcaceae bacterium | reverse complement strand
AGCCTTTGCGATGAAAGGCAATGTGATCGATATGTCCATCGGTGTAATTATCGGTGGTGCTTTTGGTAAGATTGTCACTTCTTTGGTCAGTGACATCATCATGCCAATTTTAGGTATGATTACAAGTGGGATTAATTTCTCCAGTCTAAAATTAGTCCTAAAAGAAGCAGAAATCGCTCCCGATGGAAAAGTGATTTCTCCAGAAAATGCGATCAATTATGGTAATTTCTTGGATACCATTTTAAATTTTCTCATCATCGCTTTTTCTATCTTCATGATCATTCGTCTCCTTCAAGAAGCAAAAAATAAACTCGTTAAAGCACAAGAGGAAGAAACGGAAAAAGCAGAAAAAAAACCAAGTGTTGAAGATCTCCTTGGCGAAATTCGTGATCTTCTAAAAAACGAAGCTAACAATAGTGAAGCTGAAAGTCAGGATAGTCTGATTAAAAACATTGAATAAACACAAAAAAAGCCTATGACGAATTAACGTCATAGGCTTTTTACTAACCTTGATACAAATACATTGGTTCTTTCATTTCCAAGGCTTTTAAGGCTTCTAAACTTGAAGTAAGTTCATTCTTCCCAAAGAGACTACTATATTTTACGTAATTTAAAAAGCTATCCTTGCTTTTTTCATAGTAAACATCATTAAATTCATAATCCATTAAATCTTTATCAGATTTTAGAAAATCAAGAAATTCTTCATAGCGCATAATATCATTAATCAAACCATTTTTCTTGGCTTGCTTGGCACTGTAGACGCCTCCTGTGGCTAAGGTTTTGGCTTGTTCAAAGCTCATCTTACGACTTTTAGCGACAATACCAACAAACTGCTCATAACATTCATCTGTTATGGCTTGGAGTTGCGCCTTTTGATCTGCCGTCAATTCTGATGATAAAGCACCTACCAATTTATCTTTACCACTATGAACAGTGGTCACCTTAACGCCGAGCTTATTTAAAAGCGCACTGGCATCAACACTTTGAAACCCAATCACCCCAATAGAACCTATCAAGCTGTTACGATTGGCATAGATCTCATCACTTGCTGCAGCGATATAATAACCGCCTGAGGCCATAAGATCCTCTGCATAGGCATAAATTGGTCTGCCTGTCTTTTTCTTGTAGTCCATCAAATTGAGATAGGTCTCATCGGAATCATAAGCACTCCCACCTGGAGAATTGATTTTAAGCACAATTGCCCTATTATCCTTATCAAGCTCTGCTCGCTTAATCTCTGAGGTAATCCACTCTTGATTGTAATAGTCTTCATCCTCACCAATTGTGCCATCAACATGAAGAATGGTAACATTCTCATAACCACTGCTAAAGGGCTTACTTGGTGTTGTAACATCACTAAATGCAGAAACAATCAAACTGAACAGGAGAATACAAGCGATAAAAACACTTGCCAAAACTCCAATAATCACAGGCTTATTGCTTTTTTTCTTGATGGTTTCTTTCGCCTGAATTGGCTCATAGTTACTCATATTTGCTATCACTTTCATTTGTAGGGCTAGGTTCTACCTCTTGGTGAAAAGGCTCGACTTCTTGATGAAAAGTTTCTTCTGCCTGAGGTAGGGTATGAGGCGCTTCAGTTGGAAAAGTCCCCTGAATTCCCACACCTACACTAGGAGCTTGGCCACCAACTTTTCTTAAACCAAATTCTTCAGGCTCTAAGCTACCTTCTTCAAAGGCACGGTTGCGCAAGAAGATATAGGTTTCTGCAAAGGTCGTCATCGTATAAGGGAAAACATAGACATACGCTAGACCAAAGGTAAAGCTAGCAAGCAAATACCAAAGAATAAAGCTCAAGCCTAAGACAAAGATATCCCCAAGATAATTTTTGGTAAGCACCTTGGAAATACGCATACTTCTCAGTACCCCAATAGAGTCTTCATTTGCTAAAACAAAATACATTTGGCTATAAGAAATGCTCTTGATGATACTCACGACAATCCCTAGGATGTAAAGCACAACCCCAATACCAATTGCTACAATACCTATTGGGCTACTCTCTCCTGTCATTGCAGAACCAGTGAGCATAGCACCCCCTGCTCCAAAAGCCACAGCTGCCGGAATCATAAAGATTGAGACCCATATACCAATCCAAAGGGTTTGCCATAGTCCTGCCCCAATTGCCTTGAGGACATAACGGAAATAACCCAAAAAATCGCCTATACCAACCTCAGAAGACTTAGAAGCAACATTTAAGAAAAACTTAGATGCCGCCAATTGAAATGCACAATTTAAAGCGCTCCCAATAAGAAAAATAATAGATGCTGTCATAAAAGCACCTTTAAGTGCTTGAAACGCTAGCATTGGATCAGTAACATACCCGAGTTTCTCCACTTGGGTATTGATGACCACTTGACCTGAAAGATAGATCCCAGCAATTACCACGTAAAATATGGAGACTGCAATCGCAGCTGTCCAATTCCCATTTAATTTTTCCTTTGCGCTTTGCTTAAATTCAGCACGTACAAAACCTTTTACTGACATAAGTAACCTCCTTTTTATAAATAGTATACCCTAGTATAGCTTTTTTTAGCACCTTAAGCAAGATAAAAGCGTCCCTCCTATGAGGGACGCTTTTACTAGTTTAGCTTCATTTCTTCTTTGATGACACTGACCACTTCATCGCCTACTCTTTGTTGCGCTTCAAGGGTTTGGGCTCCGATATGTGGGGTCACTGAAACGTTTGGATGGTTGACAAGGGTCTCATTTGGTGTTGGTTCATTTAAGAAAACATCAAGACCTGCAGCAGCGACCTTGCCTGCATTTAGAGCATCCACCAAAGCCATTTCATCAATCAAGCCACCTCTAGCACAATTGACTAGACGTACGCCATCTTTCATTGTCGCAATTTCTTCTTTTCCTAAAAGGGGCTTGCCATCAGGTGTCTTTGGCGTGTGGAGCGTGATATAATCCATCTCTTTAATGAGTTCTGCCACTGATGGAACAAAAGTATGAGGACTATTCTTATCTTCGCCTACAATATCAAAATAATAGACATCCATCCCAAGAGCATGGCATTTGTCTGCCAAAAGGCGAGCGGTATGGCCAAAGCCAATCAAGCCAATCTTTTTGCCCAAAAGTTCTACCCCACGGTATTCTTTTTTATGCCATTGACCTTGACGCATGGTAACATTGCTCGCAGCAACAAAACGACTAACAGCGAAAAGCTGTGCCAAGGTAAGTTCTGCCATCGCATTAGAATTGGCACTTGGTGTATTACGAACACTCAAGCCCTTTTCACGTGCATAGTGATGGTCAATATTGTCAATCCCTACACCAGCACGAATGATAAGCTTTAACTTACCATGTGCTACTGCTTGATCAATCACCTTTTGTCTGACTTCAGTGGCAGAACGCACTACTAAAACATCATAATCTTTTAGGGCCTCTCCCAAAGTTTCTTCTGGATAAAACTGCATATCCACTTGGGCAAATTCTTTCATCTTTTCTACAGCATCATTGGCTAAACCATCGGTAATTAATATTTTCATCACAAGACCTCCTATTTTAAGTCCAAAATTTCTTCAATATCTTTTAATAACGCTTTGACATCATCTAAGGTGATTTCCCCCATGTGGGCAATACGGAAAGTTTTTTCTTTTAAGTCACCATAACCATTAGAAAGAGTCTTGCCACGAAGGGCTAGGGCTTCATTGAGATCAGCAACTGAAATGCCTCTTGTATTTTTAATTACTGTTTGGGTATCCACCATGTAATTTTCATTTGGGAAAAGGTCAAAATATTCCTTTGCCCAAGCACGCACATAATTTGCCATCTCTTGGTGACGCTTGAAACGATTGTCTAGACCCTCTTCTAAAATACGACCAAGTTGATAGTCTAGGGCAAACATCATGGAAACATTCGGTGTTGATGGATATTGGAAGTTCTTTTCCACCACACGCTTATAAAGGTCTTGCAAATCAAAATATAAGCCACGGTACGCTACCTCAAAAGTACGTTCATAAGCCTTTTGGCTCACAGCACAGATTGCCATACCTGGAGGAAGGGCAAGAGCTTTGTGACTTGAGGTGAGTAAGATATCAATCCCAAGTCTATCCATTTCTATCTTCATGCCACCAGCAGAACTTACGGCATCAACACACCAAACGACTTCAGGGAAGTTTTTCATCAAAGCACTAATCGCCTCTAAGTCATTGCCTACCCCTGTAGAGGTTTCACTGTGGGTCACTGTGAGCAAATCATATTCCCCTGTCTTTAAGTGGGCTTCAATCTCTTCTAGGCTGATTGGTTCCCCTGGTTCTGCCTCGATTAAAGTCGCAGGGACACGATTGGTCACTGCCATCTTATGCCAACGTTTACCAAAACTGCCAATTGCTGTACAAAGGGCTTTTTTTGCTGTACAGGAACGTATTGCAGACTCCATTAGCCCACTGCCAGATGACGTTGAAAGGATGATGGTATTTTGTGTATAAAAAAGCTTTTGCACTTTTTCACTGATGCTTTTTTGCAAGTCTGAACATTCTTTGGTACGATGTCCAATCAGTGGTTTGGTCATCTCTTGTAGTACTTCCGGTGCAACTTCTGTCGGTCCTGGAATAAATAATTGTTTATGCATTGATAGCCCTCCTCATATCCTTATTACTCAAGTTATCGTATCATTCCCTATTTTGTTTTTCAAGTGTAGACACCTGTCCACATTAAATAAAATGTATTTATAGCAACAAAACCCTAGCCAAAAGGCTAGGGTTTGATTTAAGACGTTCTTCTATAATGCACCGTCTGATAATTTTTGCTGACTTGATCCACTGTGCCGACAAGACGTAGGCCACCCTCCTCATCAGGATAGTAGGCAACCATCTTTTTCCGACTCATGGTCACTTCATGACAGCACTCGGCACAAAAATAACGTTTTGGACTAATCTCTCTAAGATGTCCTTTCCCACAAATCGGACATTTCATATTAAACCCTCCTTAATTAGGCTCCGGCAAGATATTTACTTGCCTTTCCAGGTAAAAATACACGATCTACTATATTTTCATCTTTCACCGTTACCCCTGAAATCACATAAGCGCGATCAACCATTCTACTGGTATGGATTATCTCACTGTCCTCACGCAATAAGGTAGCAATGGTGTTTTTATCCTTAATTGTTTTCACCGTTGTTCTTTTACTGCCATCTTCCTCTTCTTTAGCGATGGTCAATGACTTAAACTCTGGTAACTTATCAAAATAAAAGCTTTGATTGGCAAGGGTGTGTTTTTTGGCTTCCATATCCTTTAAGAAAGCATAGATCGCCTTATCCTCTTTGGTCACCCAGACATTAAACCAAGACTCCCCTAAACTGCCAAAATGACCACTTATCGTTGCCACAATATTTTTGCCATAATTATCCAAGGTACGCTTATCAATATCCGCTAGAAAGGCCTTTTCTAAAGCTTGCCAATCTTCCTTAGTTGTCTTTAATTGATCTTCTGTGGCGCGGTTAGTAGCACTAGAAAACTCTACGACAACATTATCAAATAAAGCATTTGAAATCTGAACATCGTACTGTGCGTCTTCCATCATTGATTTTACTGCCTCTTTAGAAAGGTCACGATAAGGTTTGCTCTCATAGATGGATTTGAAAAGTTTAAAATATTCGCTTCGCGGAATGCTATAACGTCGACTGACCTGACTCCCATTGGCAAGGGTATAATACACATCTACGCCTATAATATTTTCCTCTGATAAAGACTGTGCATTAGTTGTTCCCGAAGCAGCTACAGAAAATTCAGAATCTATGGCAACGTCTGCATTGACAACTTCTTTTGTTGTAGGGATTGCCTGACTTCTCAGGGAGGTCTTATCTAGATTTTTTACACCTAGTTGAGCAATTTTTACAACTTGAGCAATATTGTCTCTGTCTTTCAAAGCCATATGCTCCTCATCAGACCTAAGAGCTAAATTATTCAAGTCATCAATAAGACGGACACTATCCACAGAATCAGCATTTGGCACATAGGTATCGTAACCAAAAACATCCTTGATAAAGATGAAACAAAAACCACTACTTAAAATAAGAATCAGCACCGTAGAAAGCCAATACTTTGGTCTAAGCATAGCACGTACATCTCTATTGATTGCCATTTCAAAGAAGAAGTGACAAAGGATTAGCCCAAAAACTACCCCAGCACCTAAGAAAAATAAACTGTTGGTAGATAGGCTATAAAAAATCAACCCTAAGCCTGCTGCTGATAGCAAACCAAAATAAAGCTTTAAGATAAATTTGAGTTTTCTAAATACCAAAGTCTCAGAGACACGCTCTATAGCACGCCAGCGATAGGCCACATAACTGAGTGCAATACAAAGAATCGTTACGATAGCCATACTCACAAGCATTTTAATGCTCATCAATGGCAAAGGAAAATGAACAATCTCTTTTAGATCATCCAATGCTACACCAGCATTGTAGTCACTCGTTTGCATTGAACTCATATAAGTCAAATAACCTGAAGGCAAAGAAAATTTGATTAAGCTTTCAGCTAAAGGACTTTCTATAAAAGACCTGAAAAATGTACTCATATAGCCCATAATAAGCAAGCCCAAACCAGTAATTCCAAACTGCAAAGTACCAATCATTGCCACTTGAGCTAAGATATTACCCACCAACTGTCCTGCTAGAATACTAATAGCATAGCTTGTCAAAAAGAAAAGCTCAGCTTGAAAAAAGTGGACGATCAAGGTGCCAAATGGTACGGCACTTACCCCAGTGAGATAAACAAGTAACCCAATATTGCCTATAAGCATTAAAATATTGATAATGGTAAAGAAAAGAAAGCCAATCAAATATTGGTAGGTGAGCCAACTAGAACGTTTCACTGGCAAAGCATGGAAAAAATTGGCTTGTTTTTTGGTTTGTAAAAAAGACGAAAAGACTAAAGCAAAAATAATACCCAATAAACCTGCTAAGAAATAAGGGACAAAGGCACCTGCAATTTGAAAATAGTTCGCAACATGATTAATAATATATTCTGCTGTAATCTTCTGTGCTGACCAACCTGGAGAAAGTTCACGTTTTAAAACAGTAAAGTTAATCATCGGTCCTAAAAGCATGGACAAAACACTAATCACTAACAACAGATAGATATAGCGTTTGCTTTGATAGCCTAAAAAACGCCCCTGACTAAAGGCTGAACGATTTGACATCATAGCCAAGCACCTCCATTTCCACAATGAAAACTTCTTCCAAAGAAAGTGGTACCAATTCATAATAGAGTGGTGATAGTGCCTCTACTTTTTCAATGACCTCATCCTTATCGCCCCGCAGGGTTAAAAAGAGCATGCGACCAAAACGTTCTGTATAAATCGGCTTTAAGCTTTCTAAACTTTCATCACTCATCTCTTCACTAAAGGCACATTGAACTTTAAAGACATTACTTTGGACATCTTCCAAAGATTTATTGATCACCAACTTTGACTCATGTAAAAGAGAGATATGATCACATAAGTCCTCTAGTTCACGCAAGTTATGAGAGGCAATAATCACTGTCATCTTATCACGCTCAACCATCTCTGCCAAAATCGCCTTTACCCCTTGGCGCACTACAGGGTCCAAGCCATCAAAAGTCTCATCACAAAGCAGGTAAGTCGGTCTTGTTGCTAAGGCTAAAATAATATGTGCTTGTCTTTGCATCCCCTTAGAAAAAGTGTTGAGCTTTCTTCTAATATCGAGATTAAATTGCTTGGCAAGACTTTCAAAAAATTCTCTATCAAAGGTCGCATAGACTTGCTCATAGAACTTTGCCATATCACGCATGGTTGCCCCATTGAATTGGAATTGATCATCTGAGATGTAAAAGAAATGACTTTTCACCTCTACATTTTCATAAATATCTTGGCCATTCATCATAATCTCGCCTTTATCTGGACGATAGATGCCTGAAATCAGACGCAAAAGAGTTGACTTACCAGAACCATTGGAGCCGATAATCCCCAAAATGCTCCCCTGTGGTATCTCACAAGAAATATCCTCTAAGGCAACTAAGGAAGAAAATGATTTACTGACGCCTATTAACTTAATCATTTTAAACAACCTCCTCTTTTTTCTCTTCTTCTTGGTAAGATAACACAAAAGAAACGATTCTATCTTTTTTAAAACCCGCTCTTAAAAGCTCATCAACTGCCTGTGCTAACGAAGAAAACAGTTCTGGTTCGTAGCGAAGTGCTAACTCCTCTTTGGTGAGATTGACAAAGCTTCCTTTGCCTCTAACACTATAGGTAATCCCCTCACGCTCCAATTCACTATAAGCTTTTTGAATCGTATTTTGATTGACTACCAGTTCTTGTGCCAAAAAACGCACACTTGGTAGTTGCTCATCTTTTTGAAAGACACCCTTGAGGATCAATTCAATGATACTGGCTTTAATTTGTTCATAAATCGCAACATGACTTTTATAATTCACTGTAATCACAATGGCACCTTCTCTCCCTTCAGTTTTCTTACTGCTCCTCTTACTGTACTATCACAACTATTATACCTAGTGTAGGATAGACACTTTAATTTGTCAAGTAACTTTTTATCATTTTTATCTTAAAAGCAAAAAAAGTCGATCCCCAAAGGATCGACTTTTTGGCTTATCTTTTGTATTTTTTGTTGAATGCTTCTACACGGCCTGCAGCAGAATGGGTTCTTTGCTTGCCTGTATAGAATGGATGACACTCAGAACAAACTTCGACTTTAATGTCTTTGTTAGAAGTAGAACCTGTAGTAAATTCATTGCCACAAGCACAGATAACTTTCACTTCATTATATTCTGGATGAATACCGTCTCTCATTGTAGACACCTCTTTCATTGTGGTTATGTAGCTCATATACCCATCTATTATAGACATTAAGACCTCTCTCGTCAAGTAAAAACAAAAATTTCTTTCACTTTTTTACGCCTTAGTCTCAAAAAACCAATAAAAAAACTCCCCGAGGGGGAGCTTTTAGACGATTATAATTCTACTTTCCAAAGACCATGCAAGTTACAATATTCATACACTGCAACAGCTTTGTCACCTTCTGCAAGAACAAAGCTTGCCTTTGGTGCATCAGTATGGTTAAGATAGCGGATTTGTCCACCTTTTTCAGTTTCTAGATAGATAAATTCTACAAGGTGTTCTTCTGTCATTGGATGTTCTACACTACCGACAACAACATCAACAACATTGCCATTAACAGTTGCTACTGGTACGTGTTTTTCATTTGCTGCATCAGTGGTATTGGCTTTTAAGAGCTTCATTGGCTCGCCACAGCAAGCAAGATTACCATCATCATCTTTTAAAACCAATACGAGTTCATTGCATTTTGCACTTTTAAATACTTTTACCTCTTTATTCATTTCTTTTATTACCTCCAAGGTTATGATTAATTCTCCTAAGACTCTTATACCCGCCTCTCTCTAAACTAAACGCTATTAAAAAAACTAAAAAAAATTTTTTTCATATAAAAAAGTGCCAAAGCCTAAGCTTTGGCACTTTTCTATTTTTAATTAGTCAATGGTGATAACTTCGCCACTAGCAGTTTTTTTGTAATCTACTTTATTTCCAAAGCCTTCGCCAGCAAAACGAAGTGGAATATAAGTGCGATATTTTACCATTTGCGCTGGTGCATTAAGCTCAATGGTCGTTTTTTTGCCATCAACTTCTTTGGTTGCTGTTTTTTGATTCATGACAAGGGTTAGGGTCACATTATCTTTTTTAGCAATCGCTGTTTTGGTTTTTTCATTCCAAGTTACAGTTGCACCAAGGGCATTGAAGGTTTCACGGAAAGGTACAAGTACACTACCTCTAAACTTGATTGGTTCTGCACTAAAGACAACGTCTTGACCTTTAATAGAAACATTCATACCCTTTTTAACCTTAGGTGTTGGTTTACTTTGGTTATTGGTATTGTCTTTTTGGTCGCTAATTTGCTTTGCTTGTGCCCAATCAAGGCTTAATTTTGCTTTTTGTTCACCCGCTCCTGGGGTACCACCTTGGAGTTTATCCATCGCATCAATCCAAAAAGCAAGATCAACAACTGCTGGTTTAACGCTATTGACTTTAATGGTTGCAAGTACATCATATTCGCCTTGAGTAGCTTCTTTTTTTGCTTCAGCTTTTTCTGTACCGTTGAGAACAAAGAGCTTATTAAAGTTTTCTTTTACACCGCTCATTTCCATTGGTTTTAAAGCAAGTTTGATTTCTGTTGTATTGCCATCAACCACTGCAACTGCTGTTGGTTTTAATGACTTATTCGCCATAGATTCCTTAGCAGTCTCATGGTAATTCATGAGCTTTACAGGAACTTCATAGGTTTCAGCAGCAAAAGCTGGTGCTGCAAGCCCCATCATCAAACCTGCTGAAAGTAAGATGCTTAACATTTTTTTCTTCATAAATCTGCCTCCTTAGTATTTGACTGCCATTATTCTATCACAAAGCACTTAGTTTGTCATTTGGCTAATTGCTTGATACGCCCAATGGCTTTGTGGCACATCACTAAAGGTTTTATTACCACTCTTTTCAACCTTATAGGCCTTAGCAAGGATGGCTGCAACTTCTGCACGACTGACAGCTTGATTTGGTCTGAAGGTATTGTCTTTATAGCCATTGACCCAGCCATTTTCTAAAGCGATACTAACGGCTTGTTTTGCCCAAGCTGCATCCTTAAGATCACTAAAGCTTGCATAGCGCTCTACTTTATCAATGCCTTTGAGTCTTGCAAGCATAGAAACAAATTCTGCTCTAGTCACCGCTTTATTTGGCATAAAGGTATCATCTTCATAGCCACTAATCACATGTCTATTGGCAAGGGTTTGAAGCGCATTTTGATACCAAGCATCATTTTTAACATCCTTGAAATGGAAGTATCTTGTTGTAGTAGGTCCATCAGCAAAACGTGCTAAAACAGCTGCCACTTCTGCTCTTGTCATTGCTTGATTTGGCTTAAAGAGGTTACCTTGATAGCCAGACATATAAGGCTTATCACTTAAAGCAGGTGCTTGTACGCCTGTTTGTGGCTTACCTTGATCCTTCTTCACATCTTTGTTGTCATCTTTGTTATCATTCTTTGGTGGGGCAATGTAGCCACCGCCACCACCGCCTCCGCCACCGCCAGAGTTACCTGGTTGTGATGGATTTTGCGCTTCTTTGGCAAGTTTTTCCAACATTTCATCAATTAACTTCACTTGATTTTCTTTGTTTGGCATATCTTTAATTAAAAGTTTTGCATATTGAAGTGCTGTGAGGTTTTCTTTTTTGACTGTGTCCTTAGTTGGCAAGGTCTCAAGAACCTTATTCACCACTTCTTCTTTTGCTTGAATGAGAGTATTATTTGCCTCTTCAACCAATTGATTTAACTTATCAATAGTAGTGAGCTGCGCTTTTTGCTCATTGGTTAAACCTTTTAGGACTTCTTTCAAATCAAGCACCTTATCTACTTTAGCCTTTTCATAAGGTTCAAGGCCTTCAATTGCCTTATCAAGGACAACTGGAGTCGTAATTTCAGGCTTAACTTTTCCTACCTTAACGACAAGCGCATCATAAGCGCTAAGAAGTGATTCATAAGCATTTTGAACCATCTCTTGGCTAGCATTTTGATTGTCTAAGATAGCTTTTACAGCAGCATAGTTTGCTTTTAAGGCCTCAAGTCCACTGTCAATATCACTACCGGTCAAGACACCACCTGTTAGGGTTGGAGAATCAAGATTAATAGCTTCATTTAAAACTTCAGTTAAAGTTTGAAGTAAAGTCTTATCTACTGGTTTTTGAATGCGTTTGTCATTGGCTTTTTTCAAGGCTTCTTTTGCCTGTTCTTTCAAAGCTTCAGATGCTTTTGCATCACTTACCACTTCCTCAGCAGCCTTAAGTGCCAATTCAAGCTCAACTTGGCTTTCTCTAGTGCTACTACCATCAAGTTGATCTTTAACTTGAGTGATGAGTTGTTCTAAGTTTTCTGCTGGTTGAGATGGATTTTGAGGATCTTGAGGATTTGGAGGGGTTGGTGGATTTGGTAGAGGATTAGCTGCTTTGTGCAAATTACCCATTGCCAAAGTCAAGGCACTTGTCGCCTCTTCTACGGCGCTTCTAAAGCTTCTTGTATTATCTCTTGTTGCCTTTGCGGTCACTAAAGCACGTTTAAATTCAGCTTGTCCAGCCTCTTCATATTCAGAAAGGTCAATGGCTTCTGCTTGAACAATCGCTTGCTTGAGTGCAGTCTTATCTGCCTTAGAAACTAAAGCCTTAGTAAAGTCTTTTAAGTTTTCTGTCAAGCTACCAATAGAGTAAATATCACCAACGCCATCATCTTGGGTGATGATTTCCAAAGCTTCTTCATAACAGTCAATAAACGCTTCTAAAGATTCTGTTGTAAATTCATCTTTATTTTCATAATAAATCTTAGCTTCGTTAACTGCTTGTTTTAGCCCTGTTAAGTCTACTCTACCATCAATACGTCTCAAGCCATTTTGTGCATCTTTTAAGAGTTTAATGGTTTGAGCGAGTTTATTGGTTTCATTATCAATGAATCGGCTAGAAGCAATGACTCTTTCCGCTTCATCTAAAGCATCTCTTAGCGCTGTAACAGTCGTCTTCATATAGGTATTATCGTTTGGCAAGCTATTGTAAATCGCTAAGGACTCAAGATATTGATTAACCAAGCCACGTTTATCGCCATAATCTGTCCAAGCGACAACAAGCATTTTTTCCATTGCCTTGCTCAAGTCATCTAAGGCCTTATTCACTTCACTTTGTGTGCTACTTTCTTTTGCATAAGCTGCCTTAGCTTGACTCAAAGCTGCTTTAAATTCATCAAGACCTTTAATAACATCAGCTTCAATAATGGCATCGGCTTGCTTAATTTTTAGGCCTAAGAGGTCACGCTTAGGCTTATTGGTTTCAACTGGAGCCCCATTGACAAGTTCAACCGTAACTTTTGGTGCCATAGAACGATAGCTGTAAGTTTGGCGTGTGCTACCATAACCTTCTTGACTGAAATTGGTGGCATAAATGTCATACTTCAATTTTTTCAAGATATTAACTCTTTTGGTCGTTTCATTTGCCTCAAATGAGACGACTTGAGAAATACCTTCGGTATCTTGACCTTGGAGGAAGACATCCACTTTACCCGCATAGTTGTTACGTTTTAATTCTAAAGTAATATCGACTGGAGACTTGGATTCTATTGTTATGGTTGGGAATTCAAGTGCAAGATCGTATAAAGCTTTTACATTATCTGTAGAAAGGGTTGCAAAGTAGTTTTCAGTGTCTAGTCCAGTCACTCTAATCTTGTAGTCACCCTTAGGGACTTGCATTTTCATATGTTCCTTATTGGCTTGATAAGGGAAGCTATATTCTTTACCTGTCGCCTTATCCACTAAGATGAGAGAGAAGTCCACTTTTTTCTTATTGTTGACTATAATTTCTACACTAGCTTTTTCTTTTGAAATGAAATTGACATCAACCACTTTTAGCGTATCTTCTGCCTTGATTTCAAAAGGAATACGTGGATTGCCAACCAGTTCAAAACTATCATCTACTCTATCAATGACTAAGGTATACTTACCAATCGCTAAATTATATGGATCCGCATTACGACCATTTTCATCAAGGACATAGTAGGTGAATTTATCGGTTGTAATATTGCCAACGTTAACTTTTGGACTGACGGCAATACCACGTTCATTACCAGAACGAATGGCATTATTAAGAGAATAGCTCACCATGTTAGAAGCCATATCTACCAATTTGACACTCGCACGTTCTAGACTCATACCATTAGGTAGTTTAAAGGTATATGGTCCCTCTCCAGTGAATACCTTTTCTTCATTACCTGCCATAAAGGTGATTGTCTTAACGCCAGAACCTTTTTCTTCCAATTCATCAATTGTAAATTCTCTTGTCGCTTCATTGTAGTGACTCTTGACAATACGAGGAAGGGTGACATCAAGTTTTAATGGGAAGAGTTTGCGTTGAACGGTGTTAATTCTTGGGTCATCAGGTTTAACATCAACACGGATGACATAGTCACCTTCCGGTGCACGTAAACCACTTTCACCATCAATACCATCCCACTTCCAATTGGTCTTGGTTGTGACATAGTTTGGTGCAATGGCAAGATTACTTGACGTATAGAAGTTTTTACGTCCCCAATCCTCTGATTTACTTTCATAAAGCGGATGATCAAAGTCTGTATCATCCTTTTTAAAGATACTAAAATTAAAGTCTCTATAGTTTCTTAAGAAGGTACCAACAAAGCTCACTTCATCACCTTTACCATCACCATTTGGAGAAAAGGCAATTTTGTTTTTATCAAACTTTGGTGTCTCGATTGTACTATCACCGAGTTCCCCAAGTGCTGCAGGACGTCCACCTTCTTTGGTTTGAATGTGGGTAAATGGATATGCCCCTGTACCAGTGTATTTATAATAGTATGGTCGATCAGTGGTTGAAGAAAAGTCATAGATACTGTCTTCAATAACAGAAAGATCTTCCCAACTACCCTTAAAGCCAACAAAAGGCACACTAAGATCAGCATTTGTATGACCCGTTGATTCAAAGAAAACATAGCCTTCCAAGAAATAACCATTTGGCATGGTGGTTTCTAAGTCACTTATCTTATCCGCAGGTACGCTAACTGTCACGCTAAAGGTTTGACTACTACCTGCTGGTACTGTGATGGTTTTCTTGGCATTTTTTGTATTGGCTAGAGCTTGTGGACGTAAAAGGGTCTTCCCATCTTCAACACTGTCAGTTGTGAGATAAGCATAATAACTAAAACTCTGTGACGTTTGGCCATAGTTTTTTAAAGTCCCTTCAACAGTAACAGTGTTACTGGAAAGATTTCTTAAATTGATGCTTGCAATACGATTGGTGCCTTCAATGGTAACACTGCTCTTAATAGCACTAGCCAAATTCATCAACCCAGCACCTTGACTACGTGGAGAGATGTAGGCATTGCTTTGGGCATCAATATGTGGTCTTGCTGTACTCATTAACAAGTTTTTAACAAAAACATGTTTTTCCTCCCCAGTGATTTGTGGGAAGTTCTTTTCAATGTATTGTTTAGCAATTGCGATACCACCAGCAACGTGTGGCGCCGCCATAGATGTCCCGTTCATACGACCATAGTCATTATTTAAACTAGATAAAATGCCACTACCAGGGGCAGAAATATCTGGTTTGAGATCGCCTTCAGGGCTAACTCCCCAGCTAGAGAAGGAAGAAACCTTATAACCATCAGGGTTTTCAACGGTTTCCTTACTCTTGCTGAAGCTTACCTTTGCTGTAGGATTGGCAATTAAATACTGTCCTCCGGCTTGTTGAATAAAGCAAGCTGGAATATTTCTATCTTCTAAGCCTGCCATAGAAAAAATATCTGTATTGGCAGTATTGTTGTAAACAATGACGCCTGCTGCACCACTATTTTCAGCATTTTTTACTTTTTCACCAAAGGTTAAGGGTTCACTACCATCTTTACCACCACGTTGAACGAGGGCATATTTACCTCTGATATTTTTTCCAGTAAATTCTTCTGGATAACCCCAGCCACAATCAACAAATTCAACATCTGTTTCAGGTAGTTCCTTAGGGCTAGTAGAAGCCACATAGCCTATTGACTTACCTGCTGTGCCATTTGCTAAGGTTACTTTCATGATTGGTTGATCAAATTCAGTGTTGTTTACAGAAGCAACTGCTAAAGAAACTTCTGCTACAGCAGGGGAAGAGAGCATCCCATAGTCTGGATTTGCAGCCTTTGGACCACTTTCTTGATCATAGCCCATAAAGCCTTCATTCCCTGCAGCAATAGAAACGGCAATACCAGCACGTTTGGCATCCATCAAGGCATTAATGGTAGAAGGTTCGACACGATTGGTAGAAGTTGAGGTTGTCCCCAAACTCATGTTAATACTATCTACACCAAGCTTAACTGCATCATCAATTGCCTTATTATAGATTTCATGTGTTGTTCCACCACCACCAAAAAGACCAGCTTCCCCAAAGACACGCATGATAGCAAGCTGTGCATCAGGCGCAACCCCTTTGAGTTTTTCTGAATTTGCTGCAGTAATCCCTGCAACGTGCATCCCGTGAGAAGCATTGGTGCTTTCTTTAATCCCTATCGTATGATCGGCATAGTTATAGCCATATGGGATTTTCTTGCTAAAGAAATGTCCAGAAACAGCAATATTTCTACCTCGTTTCAAAGATTCCAAAGCCTCTTTAGAAGCGATTTTTAAGCCATCATCTGGAATGGTTTGGAAAACTTCATGATTAGGATTGGCACCACTATCGATAATCGCAATTAATTGCCCTTTACCTGTATATTGGCTATTCCATACAGTTGGCGCTTGAATCATCTTATTGCTTGAGGTATCTAGGGTTTGAATTGGTTCAAAAGGTTTGGCAATAGGACGTGGAATGACATTGTCAATTTCAATGGTTCCAATTTCTTGAAGATTAGCAATTTTAAGGGCATCTTCATAAGTTGTCTGTACAGATAAACCTGTCAACAAGGTATCATAACGTTCCCCAACAGTGTAATCGATATCTAGGCTATCCATCTGTTTGATTAAGATGTTTTGTGCTTTTTTTGCATAAGCAATCTGCGCCAATAAGCCTTCTTCTGTTTTAATGTTTTCAATTTTAGGCACTGTTAGCTTATATTTTTGTGCCATGACACTATCATTCACCCCTAGGATGAGGGTGAGACTATCCTTACCTTTATATCTATCTCCTGCTTGTTCTAAAAAGCTCATCAAGATAGGATTAGAGGTTTGTTCAAGACTGGCAGCTTCTTTATCATCTTGAGCATAACTTGTCTCTACCATGCCTAGAGGAAAATTTCCAAAGAGCATGGCAACAGCCAAGGTGCTCGCTAACCATTTTCTTTTCAATATGCTCTCTCCTTATCAAATACCAGTGGTAACAACTATGTTACCACTGGTCTACTATTTAACTAATTCTTGCTTGCTTTCATAATGTCTGCATAAGCCCAATGGCTAGCTGAAACATCTTTGAAGTTTTTAGTTGCGCTATTAGCATCTTTTAAGCCAAAAGCACGGTTGGTCATCACAACAAATTCTGCTCTGGTGATTACCTTGTCTGGCTTGATTAGATTATCACCATAGCCTGACATGATGCCAGCTTCAACGGCTGCAGAAATGGCTTGATTTGCCCAATGGCTTTCTTTCATATCCTTAAACTTCATCACTTTGCTTGCCTTAAGATTTTTGACATTGGCTAAAATTGCCGCATATTCAGCACGAGTGACGCCTTCATTTGGTCTAAAGGTACCATCAGCATAGCCTTTCATGTAGCCTAGGCTCATTGCCTTATTCACTGCCGCTGCATACCAAGCATTTTGAGGGACATCTTTCATGACTTTTTGATCGGTTGCCTTCGTTTCGATAAAGCTTGCTAAAACGCTAGCCACTTCAGCTCTCGTCATGACTTTATTTGGACGGAAGGTACCATCACTATAGCCTTGCATGTAGGCTTTGCCTGTTACAAGCGTGAGTTCTTTACCTTCTTTTGCCTTTTCTTCGTCTTTCTTCACGCCTTTTTTGGTTTTTTCAATTGCTTTAACAGCGTCAAGTAGAGCAACTCTGTTGTCTTCGCTCTTTTCATCCTTAGCATTTTTAAGGGTGTTTTGAAGTTTATCAAGGAGTTTTGCATCATAATTTGCCTTGTCTTTGATAATTTCTTCTGCACGACGAATTAAGCTATCAACATCATCTTTTTGTTCAGAAGGTACGATTGCACCGCCGCCGCCACCGCTAGGGGCAGAAGTGCCATCCCAGTTAAAGACTAAGACTGCTTCACGTGCACCACTACCAAGATCTCTCATCGCATCGACTTCAAATTGAACAGGTAGTTCATTGACCTTGTTATTTAAAGTAAATTCATAAGAGGTTTCTTCACCATTGGTAACACCAGAAATATTTCTGCCATCAACCATGAAGCTAATAATATTACCTTTGACGTCTCTACCACCAAACTTTAGGCTAAGTGGTTTGAAAGTAACGGTATAGGTAAATTGTCCTCCATTTTCTACGACCTTAGCATTAGAAATGATCGCATTGTTGGCAACTGAAGGTTCATTACTACCTGCTTTTTTCACCCATACAGGGATATTGTGAATCTTTTCACCAGGATTGCTTGGTGTACTTGGATTGCTTGGATTGCTTGGGTTGCTTGGATTATTTGGTACTTGATAGTTACCATTCGCATCTAGGATCAAGACTGCTTCAACCGCTGCATTATGTCCAGCCACTTGTGGACTTAAGGTAAAGCGGATCGGTACTTCAAGGGCTCTACCTTGAGATGCTGCAAAAGCAATATCTGGGATATTGACCTTAAATTCACCCGGTTTACTTGCATCTTTACTCATATATGCCCATGTGCCCATCTTATCGTATTCAACGGTATCCACTTGTGCCATCACGCCTTGTAGGGTCATTGGACTAAATTTAAGGGTAAATTCTTTGCCTGCCATGCCTGATGGTAGTTGAATCACTCTGTAAGCAACATCATGATTAAAGACGGTGTCTGCCATAGAAAGCTTGGTTTTATCCTTAGTCACAATATAAGCCTTCATGGTGTTTGCAGGCTGTGGTTGTGGGTTTGGTTGTGGATTTGGTTGTGGATTTGGTTGTGGATTTGGTTGTGGCTGAGGTTGTGGATTGCTTGGGTTGCTTGGATTATTTGGTACTTG
>CALIQN010000034.1 GCA_938044045.1 uncultured Peptococcaceae bacterium | reverse complement strand
AAACCAATTTGCAGATTTTGTGGCAGAGGTAGACAAATCACAATTGGCTTGTCAAAAATCCTTAGACGAACTAGAAACTTTAAAAAAATCACTGATGCAAGCCTATTTTGGCTAAAAATATACCCACCAAAAAGATGTGCTTTTCTTGGTGGGTGTTTTTTATGTTATTCATGTTTTTATATCAAATCAACTTTTCTATAGCGAGCAGTCACAAAGCCTGAGAGGTAAATTTGAGGAAGATTCCATTCATTAGGTAAATAGATGCTACAGCGTACTTCGTCACCTATTTGACTTATTGCCCTAAATTCATAGCGTCCCATATCCTCGTTGCCATCAATTCTTTCAATTGTCTTTAAAGGCGTCTCCTTAAAAAAGTCATAAAATAGCTGCCAAATTGCCTCAGCGTCTTTATTTGTTAACTCAATTTTTAAATGATGTGCTATTCCAGCCCTACATCTCTTTTTTCTACCAGTTTCATCTATTTGACATACCTTTGTGGTGCCTTTATGAAAGCACCAGTCTTCAGTCTCCAATAGCTTGACTGCCCACACTAAGTTTTCTTTAAATGCCACTGTCATTTCTAAAAAAGTGTCAGTCGCTACTTCAAAGCTATCCATAGGATTCCTTTTCACCTTCTCAATTGCATGATTCTAGTCACTGATCTATTTGCACACGACTTTAGGTTTTAGCATGATAAAAAAAGACACTGACTGATGTCAGTGTCTTTTTAGTCGGTCGATTAAACGCAACCAGTTGGTTTTGGAAGACCAGCTACTTTACAAGCGCCTTTAGCAGGGCCTGATGGGAAGAGGTCATAGATTTCTTTTAATGAATAACCAGATTCTTTGGTCATTTTTCTAACCATTGGAGCGATACCATAGTCTTTGAAATAACCTCTTAAGTAGTTGATAAGTTTCCAATGATCTTCAGAAAGTTCTTCAACGCCTTCTTCTTTTGCTAAGAATACAGCCATTTCTTCTGTCCAATCACTGAGGTTAACTAAAAATCCATCTTCGTCTACTTCAAAAGCAGTACCATTTACATTGATTTCTGGCATAGGTTAAACTCCTCACATTTTAAATTTATCAAATTTATGAATAGGGTCTACAAAGTCCGGATATACCTCTAGATAGGCACGCATCATATCAGTCGCCATCTTTAAGCCATCAACTTGGCCATTCTTGTACTCAGACGGTTTTGAGTCTGATATTTCTCTTACCAAGTAATCACAAAAATCCAGCCATTCAATGCAATCATCCATTAAGGCCATTTCCATGCCCCTTTCATAAGTTACATTATAACAGATAATCTAAAAATTTCAATCATCTGTAGTACTTTTCTGAAAAATTAAATTATTTCTTTGGTAGGGTTACAAATGAACCGCCAAGGTATAAGTATTCAATCTCACCAGCATTTGCCAATTCGCTAATTGCCACGTCTACATCACGTTTTTTTGCACCAATAGCATCAGCAATTTCACGGTTTTTAGCCATATCTTTTGTTCCTAAAAACTCAATAATCTTAGCTTTCAATTCATCCATTTTGCCCGTCTCCTCTCAAAAAATGGGGCTCTGCTCCAAAAAAGCAGAGCCCCACTTAAATTACATTGTTTCCACAGCGTCAGTAAACTTAAAGTTACTGGTGGTACGGAAGGTCTTCACAGAGAAGGTAAAGTCGTCGATGTGCTTGTCGGTAAATTCTAAGCCTGTTAATTCAAAGAATTTTTCCCAACCAATTCTTTCGACCCATTCACCATAACGCTCACCTGGACGAGCGCCATCCATCCATACTTGTACTAAGTTACGGATTGTTTTAACAAGGGTTGGCCATCTTGGTGGTTCGTTTGGAATGTAAGGTACAACAAGTTTAGAGAAGCTTGGTCCCTTACGGGTATTAGAAACCTTACCACCAACAAAGATTGCGATACCGTCTGCATCTGGATTTGCGATAGGTACAGCAGGGCAAACAGAGAAGCAGTTACCACAATACATACAACGTTTTTCATCGATAGTAACAGATTTTTTACGTGGGTTTGGACGAATCGCACCTACTGGGCAAGAAGCTACCAAGTTTGGAATTTCGCATTGGTTAGCAACTTCTTCGTCAATAACACGTGGAAGTGTTCTGTGGATACCAACGAAAGAAATATCAGAGCAGTGAACCGCACCACACATGTTTAGGCAGCAAGCCATAGAAATCTTAATTTGAGCTGGTAGGTCATCACGTTTGAAATAATCATAAAGATCATCCATAACAGCTTTAACAGTACCAGATGCATCAGTAGCAGCACTGTGGCAGTGTACCCAACCTTGGGTATGGAGCAAGTTTCTTAAAGAATTACCTGTACCACCAACTGGGAAACCATAAGCTTCTACTTCTTCGATGATTTTATCAACGTTTTCTTCGTTTGGTGTCATAAATTCGATAGCAGCACGTGTGGTGAAACGGAAATGTCCATCACAGTATTTATCTGCTAAAGCAGCAAACCAACGCAAAGATTCGATAGAAAGAAGACGAGGTGAACCCACACGGATTGACCAAAGTGCACCATTTGGGCCGACGTGTTTTAAAACACCTGGTTTAATTTTTTCATGGTAATCCCATTGACCATAGTTCTTTTGACACATTTCTGGCATTTTGTCCCAGTAATGCGGTGGTCCTATATCTGTTGCAGCGTATTGAGACATCATTATTCAGCCACCTCCTTGGAGAAATCTTCATCATACCAATAAATATATGGGTTTTCACGTGGATGATTTACCATTTGTGGCATTGGTTTCAAGCCGATAGATTCGAGCATTGAACGCATACCAAGACGATAGATTAATTCACCAAGACGTTCACGAGCTTTAGCGTGTTCATCCCACCAATCCCATACTTTTTCGACGAATTCTTTGAAGTTTTCGTAATCATTTTCTTTGTCAAGTTTCATGAATGGTACAACAACCCAACCCAAGAAAGCTGATTGAACGATAGTAGCTTTACCACCTAGAAGGATAGAAGCGCCGCGTTCTTTACCGATATGAAGCGCTTTTGGCATGATATTGATGCAGTGCATGCAACGTGTGCAGTTTGCATCATCAATGGTTAACTCTTTGCTAGCATCATCAAATTTGATGCATTTTGTAGGGCATTTTGCCACAACAGCCTTAATTGGCATACCTGCTTCAGCATAGTTTTTAACTTCTGCTTGATCAACTTGGATCTGGTCTCTCCATGTCCCGACTACTGCAATATCTGAACGTGCTGTTGAAGATACGCAGTCATTTGGACAACCAGAAACTTTGATTTTAGATTTGTATGGCCACATTGGTCTATGCAATTCCATTTGGTAGGTTTGCGTTACATTGTAGCAAAAATCTAAGGTGTCGATGCAAGCGAATTCACAACGACCAGGACCAACGCAGCAAGCAGGTGTTCTTAAGTTTGAACCAGAACCACCTAAGTCCCAACCAGCGTTTGAAAGGTCATTGAAGCAATCTTGTAAGTGTTCTGTTGTAGTACCTAAGAAGATAATGTCCCCTGTAGTACCATGCATGTTGGTCATACCAGAACCGTGTTTTTCCCAAATATCGCAAAGGGTACGGATATCATCAGACTTGTAGAAAAATCCAGATGGTTGGTTAATACGCATTGTGTGGAATTCTGCAATGTGTTGATATTTTTCTGGATCTAGGGCGTAACGACCAACGACACCACCGCCGTAACCTCTAACCCCTACGATACCACCGTGTTTCCATAGTGGCACTTCTTGTTCGTAAGAGTCTTCCAAAAGGTCAAGCAATTGAGTGGTCATTTTACTCTTTGGAGCACTCTTCTCAATTTCTTTAATGAAGGAAGGCCATCTACCTTTTTTAAGCTCTTCCATCATTGGTCTAACTTTGGTTGACAATGTATACACCTCCGAAGGTCTATGTTTAGAATATGTTTAACTCGAATATTAAAACTTAAGTAAAATTTTTAAGTATTAATATTCATCAACAGTAACAGCTTCTGATGGACAAACTGCTGTACAAGTTTGGCAGCCGATACATTCAGCATCTCCAGGTACTGCTACCCCATCTTCCATAGTGAACAAACTAATTGGACAATTGTTTGCGCACTCGCTGCACCCTACACATTTTTCGTCGTTAACTGTAACGATATACATTTTACGACACTCTCCTTTCACTCCAAACCACCTCATGACAAAAGTCACTCGGTCAGTTATCAATAGTTCCAATATCTCCTCTACCCTTTAAGTTTCCCATAAAGTTTCCTAATTTGCAACTAATAGCGTCTTTTCATTTCAATGTTTTTCTTATATTAATAATAAGATTTATTTATCTTTCCATGCCATTACCTTATGAACAAAGTTTTCTGCCCAAGGTGCTTCCCCCATAGCATGATAGTGATGATAGGTTGCTAGAGTGTTTTTATAGACTAACCCATCTTTTATGGCTTCATCTTCTTTTA
>CALIQN010000033.1 GCA_938044045.1 uncultured Peptococcaceae bacterium | reverse complement strand
GCTTAAAGCTTGAATACGATACAGAAACTGTTGGTCTTGGTAAGACAATGCCAGCGGCTGACGTTTACTTCTTAGATGAAAAAGGCGTTAAGAAAAAAGCTAGAGGTGTCAACCTTGGTTATAACGGTTATGCAGTTAGAAGCTTTGACTACAATACTGGTAGCTTCACTGTTGACGGCGATGAAAATACCTCGGTACCAAAATCACTGTTACTGCTGTAGCTGAACGTCAAAACCTTGTTTCTATCGCTGAACTTAACGTTGCTCAAGATGGTAGAGGTCTAAAATTTGCTACTAACAGTGGTGTAATCGGTACCAACAACCAAGTTGACTTCACAATCATTGATGGCGCTGGTAAGAGCGTAGGTATCAATAACGTAAGCACTGTAAACGCTATCATTCTTTCTTCAAGCAACAAAGAAGCTAAGGTTTCAGCTAACTTCTCTACAGGTGATGTAGATGCAGCTAAAGGTACCGGTAAGTTATTCGTTACTTCTGACAAACCAACCACTGCTGAAATCCAAGTATTCGTTCGTGACAACAGAAACCAATACTATGCAAGCACTTTAACCTACACCTTTAGTGAAACTGGTAAAAATGCGAACATCAACCGTTTCGTTGTCATGAGCATCGGTAGCAACATGGCTAACGTTAACAATAGTAACGTTTCTCTTGAAGCTGCTCCAATCATAAAATCTAACCGTACTTTCGTTCCACTACGTGTCATCGCTGAAGCTTTCGGTGCTGAAGTAGGTTATGACGAAAAGACAAAGAAAGTTACCGTTAAAAATGAAGGTAGGACTCTAGAACTTACCCAAGATGATAAGAAACTTATGATCGACGGCAAAGAAAAACTAATGGACGTTGCACCATTCGTTTCTAATGCAAGAGTTATGGTTCCAGTACGTTTCGTAGCTGAAGAACTTGGCTTTAAAGTCACTGCTATCAGAGATGCACAACGTGGTGGTACTTCTAGCGTAGTATTCTCTAGATAAGTTATTTCTTTGAGACAAAGCGTTAAACAATAAATAAAAAAGCAAGCCTTAGGGCTTGCTTTTTTATGTCTTAAGAGGGGTAAAGAAAAAATGCCTTGTCTTTACATTCAAAATAAGCTAGTATTAAAAAAATACCTAAAAAATGGAGTGATGTTGATGAAAACAAAAAAATTAAAGGCAATCTTGGCAAGTCTCTTAATTGCTAGTGTAGGCGTAGGCAGCTTGGCTTATCTACCTGAGGCAGAAGCCGCACCAAAAAAAGCAAGCTATGTGGAACCTACCTTTGAAAATAAAGTGGTCAATCTTATCGCTAACAATCGCAAAGTGAGACAAGACATCATCAATACCTATGGTAGTTTTAAGGGTATCTATATCACCTATGGCTACAAGCTCACTGTAGAAAAAGATGAAAGAGTCTACTATCTCGCTGATGTGAAGCGTAAAGATCCTCAAACTGGTCAAGTAGCCCTTTTGGTACGCTATGGGATTGATCTTAAGACCTATAAAATCTATCGTGAAAATAAAAATATGGAACAATTTGAACTCTTGCAATAGTCATCCCCCCTTATCCACATTTGTGGATAAGGGGGTAAACGAGATAATTATTTGAAAATGAGGACAAAGCGTTATGATGGATGCATTTTTCCTGTGGTCGAACGCTATGGCATGGATTTAAAGACAATGATGGTCTATTATTATGACATCGCAGAAGATAGCTATCTTTTAATTCAATTAAAATAACACACAAAAGCCCTAAGGCTTTTTAAGACTGATCTGATAAGAGGAGAATCAGTCCTAAAAGGCTTAGGGCTTCTTTTTTTCGTCTATAATAGGTGCGTTCTTCTAAATAATAACGTGTCATCAGTGCTGATTTGTCCAAAGCATTTGGCGCAAGATAGCGATAGTAGAGGAGCTTGGAAAGGCACTCTGCGGCTTCATGAGGATAGGTCGCTAGGTGAGTGACGGCAAGCTCCAGGGCAAGAAGGCTTTGTTTGTCTATCTTGCTTGGGTTAGAGGCAAGAGTAGCTGTCCATTTTTCATGCCGATAGCGCTCTAGCTTGGCTAAGGTTTTTTCACGTACGTCTTGTGGCCTGTCACCATAAAGGGTAATGGCTGTCTCGATAGTCTGTAATAAATTGCTCATTGTCAATCCTTTCATCAAACGAGACGAAGGCGTTGGGTGGAAAGGTATGGCTCATTATAGCATTTATTTGATTTCATGCCAAGTGAGCCTTGAGATAGGCTTGCAATTTTTCTCTTGTCTTATTTTTTTCTCGATGAATTTTGGACTTACTCATTTGATAGCGTGCAGAAAGCTCACGCTCTGTGGCTTCCCCATAGGCAAGGGCGAGGAAACGTTCCCTTTCTCCCTCTGATAGGCTCAAAAGGGCGGACGCTAGGACGGCTTTCAAGTGACTGTCTTCCAAAATTTCTTCCGTACTGGGGAGGCTTTGGAAGAGGTGAGCCTCGACACTCATGCCACTAGCCTCTAGTTTGTCTAAGGGTAGGGTGTGGGTGAGGGCGAGTTTATTTTGGTAGCGTTCCCTTTCATAGGCTTGATAGTAGGCTTTATAGACAGCTTCACTGACTTGGATACGTTTTTTAAAGGCGATTAGGGTATAGGTTTTCATTTCGCTTTTCTCCTTTTTTCTTCTTTCTCTGATGTAAAAGGAGTATAAAAAAATGAACTTACCACTGTCATGACAAAGTTTTGCCAAAAGGTGAACCAAAAGGGCGATATTTTCCTTAGAGTAGTGAGGGACCTCAATACTTTATCAAAAAAAAGGAGAATAATCATGGCAAATCAAAGTAAACTCAAACTCACCTCTAGTCGTCAAGTCGGGGGAAAGAACAAAACCATCACCCGTACTTGGCAAAATATCAAACCTGAGGCAGAAAATACGGTTCTTGTGACCCTAGGGACAGCACTCGGCACCTTGATCGCTGATGATTTTGTCAGCCTCAGCCGTATTGATGAAACGAAGTTACAATAAGTCAAAGCGAAAAAATAAGAGAAAAAAAGGAGATTAATCATGAGTCAAGAGACAAAAATATTAAACCTTAATTTTAAATGTGAAGATGGTAAAACAGCGACCCTAACCATTGCCGAACCAAAACCAGGGGTTAGTAGTGAAATGATTAGAGAGGCGATGGGCAAAGTGATTGCAAGTAGGGTCATCGGCTCTAAAACTGCCCTTTATAGCGAAGCAGTTGGTGCAGAACTGGTAAGCCGTAGTGTAGAAGAAGTCTATCATGCTTAAAAAAAGGGGCTAAGCCCCTTTTTTTATCTTCTGAAAGGAGGCTTTTATGACTATTCAAGGAATTATCAAGGAAAATCAGCTCAAAACTTGTCCCTTTGTCCTTGCCTTGGTGCCTAGGGTGGGTCAAGCCAATGTGCGTACAGGTATTTTTATGGTGCCTAAGGGGATTACCATACACAATACAGGCAATAATATGCCCACAGCCACCGCCCTTGCCCATGCCAAGTGGCTAGTGAGCGTGGAAGAGGCAGAAAGGGACTATATTGGTGCGCATTTTTTTGTAGATGATCATCAGATTGTCCAGGTCTTACCTATTAACGAGGTGGCTTGGCATGCAGGGGATGGACAGGGTCGGGGCAATATGACCACTATTGCTATTGAAATTTGTGAAGTGGGCGATGTTTTACAAGCTGAGGCAAATGCCCTGCTACTGATTGGCTACCTAAAAAAGCATTTAGGAGATTTACCGATTTATAAGCACCAAGACTGGACAGGCAAATACTGTCCAAGGGTCTTACTAGCGACAGGACGTTGGAAGAGTTTTGAAGAAAGGGCGATAAAAATGACCTATGAGGATAAGGAAAGCAGCAAAGAAGGAAATACGCCAAGCCCTTGGGCAAGGGAGGCAGTGGCGTGGGCGATTCAGGGAGATTTATTTGATCAGGAGAGCAAGCTCCACACGCCGGTGACCAGGGAAGTCTTGGCAGTTATCCTTTGGCGTTTTGAAAAGAGGCTAAAAAATGAGTTACACGCCTAAAATAGAAAGACTCGATCTTCCGACACCTGAGACTTTGGTGGCTTACGAAGAGGCGCTGTCAGGCTCTGGCAAGCTGGTCTTGTCTCTCCTTGAGGAGGAAAGCCAAGCACGCTTTCAAGTGCTTAAGGTAGAGAAAATTTTTTATCATGTGGAGCGTCTGTTGGGACAGGGCTTTGCCTTTTTATCTATTGCTCTCCTTGCCTTTAGTGGGGCAAGCGTACTGGAAAATGGCAATACCCTAACAGGACTGGCCTTAACTTCCTCGGCGCTGATTACCATTGTCGTTAGTTTTTTGAAATACAGGTAAAACAAAAAGCAAGCCCTAGGGCTTGCTTTTTGTTGGCTTTTATGGGGGTAGTTAAGCACGACCAAAGAAACGTTTGATGCTTTCCCAGAGGTTTAGAAAGAAACTTTCTGGCTCTTGGGGAATATCATCACTACTAACAGTATTGTACTGATCAAGCCCCAAGATTTCACCGTCGTAGGCATCAATATAGAGGACCTTATTTTTGCCTAGATGATTATCGTTAACCAGATAAGCATAACGCAAGCCTGTTTTTTGACTTGGTTTGGCTTCATAGGGGGTGATTTTTTTGGTATCGACTAGGGTGAGAGTGATACCATCATAGTCATCAAAGAGTGCTGTAGAAAGCTGGAGGGCTTTCTTTTTACCAATGAGTTTTTTCTCTTCTAGTTTTGGATGCTCGGTATAAAGACGCTCAAGGTTTTTTAAGGTGGCAGTCTCAAGATCAATGGTGATGATGTAGGCATCATAAGGATCCTTGCCCCCTGGGAGACTTTTATCATAGCGAGTGACGTAGTCACCATTGAGACGATAAGCATAACCTTTTTCGTAGCCTTGAGGTATTTTTGTGGAGAGAATTTCTGTTTCTAGATCTTGGATAGGGTTTAGAGGTTCTTCATCATTTGCTAGTAGGGGTGAGGAAAGGAAAAATAAGCATAACAACACCCTCAGTAAATAATATTTCATAGAACCTCCTTAAGTTGATTGATTTCATTTTCACTAAAGACACGAACGCCTATTTTTTGTAAGGCTTGAGTGGTCAATCCCGAAGCGGGAATTTTATTGCCACAAAAGTGGCCATCATAACGATAATGGACGCCACAAGAGGGGCTATTTTCTTTCATCAGAGCGAGGGTAATATTTTCTTCTTGACAGTATTTGAGGGCCAAAGAGGCACCTTTTAGAAAAAAAGCTGTATGATCTTGCCCTGTCTTGGTGAGGACTTTGCCCTCTTTGATTTCACAAGGTGGACGTGGGGTAGGTAGCCCGCCTGCTTCTTCAGGACAAAAAGGCAGGAGGTGGGCAAGTGGTTTTAGGGTGCTGATAGCAGGATAGGTTTTACTTTGACCATCATAGCGACAAGGGTGACCGAGGAGACAGGCACTGACTAAGACTTTTTTCATGCCTTATCATCCGCAATAAGGTTGACACCTGTCTTGGTGGCTTGTACCTTGTAGCCAAATTCAGTGGCAATAAAGCGTATTGGAACATAGGTGATACCATTTTTAGCAAAAGGCTTAGCATCCATGGTTTTTGGTGTTTCTCCTACGCTATATTGGGTGCTTTCTAGGGTCATGGTAATGATGTCATTTTGATAATAGGTAGAGATGACCTTTGCTTGAGGCTCAAAGAAGGTCTTGGCATTTAGGGCTTGATTAAAGGCACGAAGTGGCAAGTAAGCCCGTCCTTCTTTTTTGATCATTGGGGCATCAAGGGGGAGAGAGGTCTCGTCAACGGTAAAGGTCGTCTTATTGTATTCAAAACTGATGTGTTGTGGTCTTAGGCTTTGGGCAGCGATTTTGATTGGTTCGGCGACACGCTTGCCATCAATGTAGAAGGTGACACTGTCTTCTTCCCCTGCACTGCCACTGAGATGAAAGGTCACACTCCCTTTTTGGTCAGTGGTTTGCTTGTCTGGGTTGATGGTGGCCTCAGTATTTTTTAAGGTAAAGGTCACTTGATGTCCTTCATTTAGGGCATTGTCGTTATTGTCATAAAAACTGAGGGCGATTTGGGTTGGCTTTTCACCATGTTCATCAAGGGGTAAGACGTAATCTTTTAGACTTTCAGCAAAGGGTTCTTTGATGGTTTTGGTGTCTTGTTTGGTATTTAAAAGGGTCACATCGACTTTCATAAAACCATCAAAAACCGGTTCTTTGACACTAAGGGTACGCATGGACTGGTTGCTCCCTTGAATAGAACCACTTTTTAGCTGTTTTAGGGTGGTAAAATTGGTTTTTACACTAGGCGCTTGATAGCTGGCGACAAAGATATAGGTGTCAAATTTTTTCATGGTCGCAGTGATGGTAAGGGGTCTGGTGAGCTTATTGGTAGAGATCACATAGACGCCTTTTTGTTCGGTTTCTCTAAGATAATGGGTTTTTGCCAGATTTGACTCATTGATTGAAAGATTAGGGCTAAGCTCACCTTTTTTGGTGAGAGCAAAAAGATAAATTTTACCACCAGCCAAAGGCTTGGTAGGATAGACATTGTTTTTGGTTTTAGGGGTGAGTACAAAGGTGAAAGGCTCATCTTGGATGACTTCTTGAGTTTGGAGTGTCAAAGAAGAGTGTGTCTGACTGAGGACATCGCTCGCAAATATGACATTGGGAAAGAGTAAGATACAAAGTAGGATAAATAAATAGATTTTTTTCATCATTTCCTGCCTCCTTGGTAATGTAATACTTTAAGTATAGCACGTTTTGACAAAAGAAAGGAAAATATAGCATGATTTTAATTTATTGTAAGAAAATCAATGAAGACTTTACTCATTTTTACCTTATTGCCTAGATCATGAGAGAATAGTATCATTAAAATTATATTAGCTAAGACAAGAGGAGGTAAGATGATGTTTAAAAAAGGACAACATGAGATGATGGTTAACCTCAAGTTACCAGGGTATATTTGGGCGTTGCCTATCTTGCCAGCGATGATTTTTCCCACAGGGGGTTATGGACTATGGGGCTTTTTGACTAGCTTTGTGGCATTTTTTATCATACATCTTATTTTTGTGTTGACGGTTAAGACGATTGTGGAAACAGCACTGGAGTTTTACATTCAAAGGCTGGAAACAGGAGAGGATGAGACAGAAAGTGGTGCCATCTACAGGCGTGAAGTGGTCTTGGTAGAGGAAAAACAAACTCAGAGCAATGAAAAAGATAGTGTTTAGGCACTATCTTTTTTTGTGTACTTTATTAGGGCAAAGACTAAGGTAAAAATTTATAGGTACTATAGGTGCGGTTAGGATAGGTAAGATTAAAAACCTTTCGTTTGAAACGTATGTTTTTGTGCCATATATCAACTATAATAGAACGATGATAAAGAGATTGGGAGGGGAATAGATGGCGATTTTGAAGGAGCGTAGCTTTTATTTGGCAGTGGTCTTGGCACTTAGTGCCTCACTTTTGGGCAAATACCTTAGTTTACTACCGGGGCTAAGAATTGTGGGTGCAATGGTTATTGCCCTTATCTTTGGGATGCTATTTCAACTTGCGCCACAGGTTTTAAATCAGGCAAGAGGTGGCATTGGTTTTATTTCCAATAAGTTTTTGCGTGCAGGGATTATCCTCCTTGGCTTTCGCTTAAACTTGAAGGCTTTGGCAGATTCTGGGGTAAAAACCATTGGTATAGCGCTCTTTGTGGTGGTTTTGACCATAGCCCTAGTGAGTTTATTTTCTAAATGGCTACATGTAGAAGAGTCTTTGATGCTTTTGACAGCTTGTGGCTGTGGGATTTGTGGTGCTGCGGCTGTGATGGGGGTCAGTCCACAGGTCAAGGCGAGGACATCTGATTCTGTTTTGGCGGTAGCAGTGGTGGCGATTTTGGGGACGGTCTTTACCTTGATAGAAGTTACCCTTCGTGCGCCTTTAGGACTCACACCGGAGCAATATGGGGTGATGACGGGGGCTTCTTTGCATGAGATTGCCCATGCGATTGCTGCAGCTGGCGCTGGTGGTGATACAGCACTAGAAGTAGGGCTAATCACCAAGTTGTCCAGAGTCTTGCTCTTGGCACCTGTTTCTCTTATTGTGGGGATTTATTACCAAAGACGCCATCTCAGTGCTGATGAAGAAAAGGCAAAACTCCCTATCCCTTGGTTTATGGCGGGCTTTTTGGCAACCAGTGCGATGGGTAGTTTTTTGACCATACCAGAAGTTATCACTTCAAACTTGGTCAGTCTTGCCTACATCCTTTTAGGGATGGCAATGGCTGCCTTGGGCATGAATGTTAGTTTTGGGGTCATCATCAAGCGTGGGGGCAAAATTTTCTTGGCAGCTACTATGGCTTCTGCTATATTAATGGTAGTGAGCTATTGTATTGCCATATTGTTTTTTTAGGAGGCATTATGAGTATTGAAAAAGTAAAGTTTTTTGTCGATCATAATAAAAATGATAAGGGTGAGCATACTGTACACCGCTTGACCTGTCCTGTTTTACCAGGTAGTCGAGATAGGGAGTACTTAGGTAAGTATAGGGAGGCGAGTGATGCCGTTCATCATGCGATTAAGAGTGATTTTGATCCTGCTGTAGCGTGCCAAGACTGTTGCCCAGAGTGTTTTGAATAGGTTCTTAGGCTAGCTTTAGGTGAATAGGTGATAAAGGTTCAAATCAAGCGTATGGAGCTTTTGTGCTTATGGGAAAAAAGAAAAAGCGTTTTAAAAAAAACAGTGTTGAAAATTGGCAAGCACTTCAAGAAGAATTTGGCATTCGCCGTAGACAAAGATTGTTGATTCTTTTTGGGATCTTGCTTTTTGGTCAAGTTTTAGTCATGGGAGAAAGCATAGCGGAAGCGACTAAATTTGATAACATCATTTTACTTTTGGTCATGCTTTGTAGTTTTCTCTTTTTGGGCTATCGTCAGATAAGTTCTTATAATACAATCAAAAATATACGTTTGTATCATGGTATTGTGGTCAATCAAAATTTTAGTGATCTCAATCAAATTGCCAAGATAGTTGGTAAAACGCCCCAAAAAGTAGAAAAAATCCTCAGAGACCTGATTGCTAAGGGGAGACTTGACGCATTTTTTGATGAATCTACAGGGCAGATTTTATCTTTGGCGAGTCAAGAGGTTGAGCATCATACCTTGCTTTGTGCCCAATGTGGTGGGAGTACAACGATTACAGGGGACTCAGGCTATTGTGAGTACTGTGGCAGTGCGATTGCTTATAAAAATTGACTGGTAGCGATGAGAAATGGGGTCTGAAGTGATGGGAAAACGAAAGAACTTTCAGCAAACTAATCCTAAGCAAAGTGTTGGCTTAATCATCAGATGGATACTTTTTGGCTTTTTTGCGATAACGCTCTTTGGTCAGATTTTGGTCATGGCAGAGAGCATGGAAGCTGCTACAGATAAGAAGAATATTATCGTCTTTTTAATTTTACTGGCAATTTGTTTACTAATCCTCAATAAACAAAGAAAAGTCTATGATGGACATAAGCAATTAAATATTTATAGTAATATTATTATCAACAAAAAAGTCAATAAGATAAATAAAATTGCCAGAATTGTGGGGAAACCACGTGACCAAGTTAAAAGGGAAATCAAGGCACTTATCGCCAGTGGTAAATTAAAAGTGATTTATGACGAGTCAACAGACAGTGTGCTATTTTTGAGAGATGAGAGTATTGAGCGCTATACCTTAGTTTGTAGCCAATGTGGTGGAAGTACGACCATTGCCGGCAATTCAGGGTATTGTGAGTACTGTGGTAGTGCAATTTTACGCTTTAGCAATAAGATGGTAGGATGAAAGGAAGACTATGAAAAAAGTTTTTAGTAGTGTCATGCTTTTAGCACTTTTGGCAGGGGTTTTTGGTTGTGGTGATAAAGAAGCTGCTACGCCATATGCTATTCCAAGCTATCATTATGAAGATTATAAAATTGGTGATACTTTAAAAGATGGTGAGTATAAGGAAGTGGCTCAAGGTAGAAATGGTGACTTTGAAGTCACTGTTACCATCAAAGAAGGTAAGCTTGCCAAGGTGAGTGTCGGAGACAATCAGGAAACCGAAGATGTCGGTGGTCTCGCCCTAAAAGAACTGGCTCAAAAGATTACCGAATCAAAGACCCCTAATGTGGATAGTATCACAGGCGCAAGTATCAGTAGTTTTGCCCTAAAAGATGCTGTCTCTAGAGCCTTGGAAAAAGCCAGTGAAGTAAAATAATTGGTAGCAAAAAAGCTATCCCTCTAGTGAAATGTGATTTCATGAGAGGGATAGCTTTTTTTATTAAGTGTTAATCTTTTGACGGTAGTGGCAGGCGTTTTTGGGGACGATTTAAGATCAGTACCCCTAAGATGACGAGTAAGAGTCCACCTAAGATAGCAAAAGTAAAGCTTTCCCCTGGGATGAGGAGGCTAGAGAGCAGGGCGCCAAAGATAGGAATAAAGAGGCGGTAGATGCTGATTTCTCCAACAGGTTGATATAAAAGTAAGCTATACCAGAGGACAAAGGCGGTGGAAGAGATAAAACTACCATATAAAAGCAGTCCGATACTGTAGGGGGTAAAGTTTAAACCATGGTCTAAACCAAGGTAGCCAATCAAAAGGAGGGTACCTCCACCGATAAAAAACTGCCCTGAAGCCAGAAAAAAGGGATTGGACTTGCCTGATTTTTTGACCAAGATATTACCAAAGCTACTGAGAAAAGCGGCAATCAGCATGAAGCCCTCACCCATAAAGGTAAAATGCCAGTCAAAGCCCTTGGTAAAATTGGCACAGATAATGCCACTAAAGCCCAAGAGGAGGGCCAAGGATTTTTGTTTATTTAGCTTGTCATTTTCAAGGAGAAAATGCGCTAAGACGATGGTCATAAAGGTAGAGGACGCTTGGAGGACGCTACTTTTGACCCCAGTGGTATAAGCAAGGGCGATGTAGAAGAAAAAGTATTGTCCGGACATCTGAAAGAAAGAAAGATAGAGCATGAGGGGTAGGGATTTCTTTTCAAAGGGAATGGGTTTTCTCTCCAAAAGGTAGTGATAGAAGTAGACTAAGACCCCTGCCAAGGTAAAGCGCAAGCCGGCAAAAAAGAGCTTGCCAAAAAAGTCATCTTGACTGATTGCAAGTGCCTCATAGCCGAGCTTGATCATGGGAAAGGCAGAGCCCCAAAGAAACATACAAAAAAGCGCCAACAAAATCGCCGTGGACTTGTTTTTAAAATACCAATCACGCATAATAGCCTCCTAAAGCAAAAAAATTTTGGACAAAAAAAAGAGCCGCAACCACAGCATCGCGACTCCTCCTAAGGGATTAGGCTAGTTTTTGCAAACTTGATTACCAACAGTGCAACTGGTTTTACAAGCTGACTGACAAGAAGTTTGACATTCGCCACAACCCCCTGTTTTTAAGGTGTTTTGCAATTTCTTAGCACTGATAGTTTTGATATGCTTTTGCATCAGGCTACCCCTTTCCTAATGGGAATTTCCCTTATTATACCATGAGAAATTCATTTTCACAAGAGTAAAACTACATGAGTGCGCCAAAAACTCTTGACACACGTCCAGTGACACGCTGGTATAAAGGGCGTTTACGATAAAACCATTGAGTGATAAGTTGAGAGGCAGCAAAGGTTTCTTGGAAATCTTTTTCTATCTCTTGACACACTGCCTTATCATAGCAGAGAATACCATTTTCAAAGTTGAGGTAAAGACTTCTAAAGTCTAGATTGACGGTACCGACAGTGGCAAACGCCCCATCGACGACCCAAACTTTGGCATGTAAGAAGCCAGGGGTGTATTCATAAATCTTAATACCTGCCTCAAGTAGCCTATCATAGTAGGATCGGGCAATGTAAAAAGGAATTTTTTTGTCAGGAATGTGTGGGAGGATAATGGCGACTTCAACCCCTTTTTTACTGGCTTGGGTCAGCCCTTTGATGATGATGTCATCTAAGATAAGGTAAGGGGTCATGATATGGACGTATTTTTTGGCATGATAGAGGAGATGGAGGTAGATATTTTCTCCCAGGTTTTCACTGTCTCCAGGGGCATCGGCATAGCCAATTGCCCATGTTGGATTATCCGGATCTGGTTTCTTTAAAGGATAATGTTGGAAGTAGGGTGACATATCACTTTCGATGGTATCATTGGTCATGTGCCACATTTGTAAAAAGCTAGCTGTGAGGTTATCCACCCCTGGACCAACGATTTTAAGCCCAGCATCTTTCCAATGCCCAAAGCGGACTTTTTTATTGACGTATTCATCGGCGAGGTTAAAACCGCCGGTAAAGCCGACCTTGCCATCAATGACGGTGATTTTACGATGATCACGGTTATTCTGATAAGTGGAGATAATGGGCGAGATAGGTGAAAAAACACGACAGGCAATGCCCTCTTTTAGGATATTGCGTTGAAAACCCTTAGGGAGGTTAAAGCAACTGCCATCATACATGAAGCGAATTTCTACGCCTTCTTTGGCTTTTGTCTTGAGAATTTCAAAGATTTCTTGCCAGACCTCCCCATCAGCAACGATGAAGTATTCCATAAAGATGAATTTTCTAGCTTGCTTGAGGGCGAGTTTTAAAGCCTCAATAGAGGCTTCACCAGTGGGGTAGTAGCTCAGTTTATTGCCAGAGGTGGCAGGATGTTGGCAACGTTCATAGAGATAGAGCGCAAGCCCGTTAAAGGTTTTATCAGCCTCTTTGACCAAGAGGGTGTTTTCGAGACTTGAGATATAGCGTTTGGTCGTCTCGACCTGACTTTCTAGACGTGCATTTAGGCGATCAATCCCTGGCATAATGTGTAAAAATAAATACAAAAGTGAGCCAAAGAGTGGCAGGGCAGCAATGATTACCAGCCAAGCAATCTGATAGGAGGTAGAAATAGGACGATTGATAATGTAGACGATAAAAATAATTCCAAAGAATGATTGTAAAAAACTAAAATAGCTCAGCTTTTCCCTAAAGAAATGGTAAACTAAAATAAATACGCCAATTTGAATGATAAAAAATAACAGGGCGACAATAAAGGGACGTGCCTTAATATGGTGGGCGTCATTGATAACCTTGCTCATCATCTTCCTCCTTATGTTGTATTTTATCAATAGAATAGCATACATGGTAGAGGTGGGTAAATGATAAAAGGCTATTTTTATGAAAAGCTAGCGTTTAATTATAAAAAACTGAGAATGATTGCTAGGGGTAGGACTAGCGTATTAGGAAATTTGAACAAGAAAAAAACAGCAAATCCTATTTGGCTTGCTGTTTTTGGTGTTATTTATCTCTATAGTGACTACCACATTGTACGATTTTAATGGTATCATTATCTACTTGATAAACGATACGATTACAATCATCAATTCGTCTGCTCCAATAATTTGAAAATTCTCCCATCAATCGTTCCGGTTTACCAATGCCATCGTATTTGTTACGATCAATATCTTTTAGTAGTTGTAAAATTCTCTTAAGCGTTTTTCGATCTTGCTTTGTCCAGTAAGTGAAATCCTCCCATGCTTCATCTGTCCATGCTTTAATCATCTAAATCAACCTCATGAATCGTGCCACCTGTCGCTTCCATTTGAGCGATGGATTTTTTCAGTCTTGCGAGGTTGGTAGAGCTATAGAAAGGGTCATTTTCTAAAGAAATCGTAAAGGGTATTTTTCGCTCTCTGACAGCTGTCTTTGCAAAGACACAAAATGCTGTGGTCATACTCATACCAATATCTGAGCAAAAAGCATCAAATTGTTTTTTTAAATCCTCATCCATACGAATATTTACATTAATTTGTCCCATCATATTCCCCTCCTTTTTATTTTATTGTATGGAGATTTATTGATATTGTCAATAAATCTCCATATAATAAAAAGTAGTGTTCATTTTCATTAGCAAAGTTAGGCGAGTTGTTTTGTTTGGCGTGTTAAGGCTTTTAGAAAGGAAGGGTAAGATAATGTCAATTCATGAGCGTTGGCGTAAGTGTTCAAGCTTAGAAAAAGTAGGTTTAATCAGCTTTTTTATTTCAGTGCCTTTTGTTTTTGCATTTAGTATAGATTGCAGTCTGTCATACTTTTATGAGCATGTCTATAAATATCAGATAGCATACTGTACTTTTGAAGACTATATTGCTTCAGAAAATCTGGAAATTAAGGCACAAGACTATGATTTTTTTTGGGTGCCCAAGACAGGCAATTATGAGATTGTGCCAAAAGGTATGTCACGTTTTTCCCAAGAAGAGGGCAAGTATGACTGTAATATTTATGCCCAAAGCTTATGGGATGATAGAGATGAGGTTTATCTTTATGAAGAGATTTATATTGATGATGGTAGAGGTAAAATATCAAGCGCAAAGGAAGTCTATCAATGTTCCAAAAGGGCATGTGAGGAAAAATGGTTCAAAAAGCTTTTAGCTGGTGATGAGACACCAAAAAGCAAGACAGATAATCAATAGAACAAGGGATGAGCCTATAGTAGGGTGTGAAGATGAGTCAAAAAAATAGCAAAAAAGAATGTGAAGTGTTGTGGGCAAAAAATAAATACGATGTCCTCAGTAAATCCCATAAAGTCTATCTGGAGATAAGAGAATACTTGAAAGAAAAAGAAGTAGAGGTTGCCTTTCTCCATGAAAAAATAGCACAAGTCAGGGAGATAGAAGAAAGTCCAAAAGATTTTCATAATGCCGTTCTCCATGTGTGGGGCTATTTCAAAAAACAAGCGAGCGAAGTGGAAAAACAAGGCTTATTGACGATACTAGAAGCCTATAAGATAGGCAAGACCAATCAAGAAGGTGTCATTGATTATCTTAATGGCATGCTAAAGACCTATCCCAATCAGTATTTACAAGAGTCAACATTCTTAACGGGGAAAAACGATGAGACTATGGCATGAAGAAATGATCCACCTATTGCCGAGAAACCAGCTACTTGGGCAACATAGAGAATGCTGCGCCCTTAGAGGTAATGGCTGGAAAAAGAAACATCAAACGGTAGACTATGTATTTTTATACTCGCCATATTATTTATTTGCGTATCATTTGTTGGTAATGGCTGAGATGGAAAAAAGAGGCTATAAGGTTTCTAGGGAATGGAAAGATAAAAATTATAGAGGAAAGGTAGCAGAAAGTTATACCAATCTTGAAGCACAAACCATCGCTAGCCCAATTTACAAAGAGCATAATCGTGACTATCTCATCGAGTGTCTAGAAAATTTACGACAAAAAGGGATAGTGTTAGAATGATGGAGGCAATAGGGTGAAATAAAGTGACAAAGAGGAAGTAAAAGCGAAAGTAGATACTTCCTTTTTTTTGTGCGCAAAATTCAATAAATATGAAAAAACGAGAGCTTAGCACAAAGTAAGCGTTCCTAGCACGTATTCTTTATTATGGACTGAGAAAGGTGATTGAAGATAAAAGTTAGCTATGCTAGTATTGATTAAAGAGAAGAAAGGTTTGCCTTAGTAAAATAAAGGGGGTTGGCACCTATGAAAAAAAGCTTGGTGTTAGGGATTCTCTGTCTTGGTCTCACTGTCACCTTGCCTAGTGTTGCTGATGAGCCTACCAAAGATGAGGCGATTCAGGCTAAAAATGAAAAGATTGTAGATGGACAGTGCTATATTGAGGGGTTACCTGCTTATACAGCCTATGAAGTAGAACATGGCGAGGTTCATGAAGCTATTTTAAAGGCAGATAAGGCAGAGGAGGCACCCTTAGAAGAAGAGGCTTATAACACTTGGAGACTGGTGGGCTTGATGACCATCTATGTAAGGGGCAATCACAATAGTTGTGCTAACCATACGAGTACGGCTTCTAGTGAAATTTTCTGGAATAGCTTTAAACCCCAGTATTTTATCTCAGGGGACAATCAGTTTGGTTTTCAAGAGATTGCAGAGAAAAAATTGAAACATACGAGCTTACAGGCTTGGGGTAAGATGAATCAAGATAGGTACATAGTCAGACCCTACACCAATTTGGATTGTGAGAGGGCGCATAAGGTAGTAGTCTACAAATATAAATACCTTAAAAAGAGCTGGTGGGGCATTAAAAGTTATCATGCCGAGGTCTATGGTGATGCTGGGACAACGACATGGTTTTCTGAACAAGCAATTAAACCAGATAAAAAGTCTCAGTAAAGGATAGGACAGATGATGAAAAAGAGAAGAGCTATAATTGGCATGGTTATCGTGAGCGTGCTGGCGTTGGCCTCGCTAGTCGTTTGCGATGGTCTAGTAGACTATAAGCCATATAAGAGTGACTATTATTCAAAAGAAGACAATAGTTTGTTTAAGACCTATGCCAAAGCAGAGGCAAATTATTTGCGCTCTAGCTTTAGTATGATTGGTGATAGGGTAGACTTGTGGTTTCCGGAAGATATTTCTACTTTGGATTTTAGTGATTTCAAGCTGGCGTATCAAAATCAGGTGATAGAGGGCGAGTACAAGATTGATAAAATCGATAAAAATACCATTGAT
>CALIQN010000032.1 GCA_938044045.1 uncultured Peptococcaceae bacterium | reverse complement strand
TCAGGTGATAGAGGGCGAGTACAAGATTGATAAAATCGATAAAAATACCATTGATTTGGTTTTAAATGAGTATATTCCTGAGTTTGATAGTATTGTAATTGATTATAAAGGTAAGTCTTTATGGCTCTATACGGGCTATTATACCTTTGAACAACAAGAGCAGGTACCATTTGAGGAGAGAGAAGAAGCACTTAATAAGGACTATCTCATGGTGCCTCATCGTAGTGAGGCAGATAAATCAAGCTATGTTTTGGATTATGTTTTGTATCAACCGGCAAAAGGTAGCTTAAAGGCTAGCTTTCCTCAAGCGATGCCTAAAAATCTTTTGCACTCAGAATTTAAACAGAAAGGTAGTAAGGGCAAGGCAAGCTTTTATCAGCACAGTTTAAAGCCAAATCAGGACGTTTTTGCGCAAGAGGGACTAAAGCGTGTAAGTGTAGATGTTCGCTATCAATTGGATAATGAAGGCCAGCCAAATCTTGCCACAGAAGTCTATCAAGCGAGAGTCCCCTTTCAGATGATTGAGTGATAATGTAAGGATAAAAAACGATGAAAGAAAAACTGCAAGCTTTAAAAAAGCATTGGAAGATTTTAACGACGATTCTTTTTTTGGTACTGATGGTGGGTTTTGCACATACTTCTTTTGATCTTTGTCAAAAAAGTGAGGCATTTTATTTGGAAAACAGTTTACAAGGTAACTTTATTGGAACAGATATGGCATCTTTTCAGATGCGTGGTGAGGGTAACTTGATTGATCGTTCTTTTATGCTCAGTGGTAGTAAGCTTTTGGGTGATGTTGATATGGCAAAGCTTAGTCATTTAGAGATAAAGGCGAGACTTGGCTCAGTAAAGGTGTATTTTTTGCCAAAGGGTGAAAAAAAAGCCATTCGATTAGCGGAGGGTCGCTTCCAGTATCAAGATAAAGGCAAGCTTATTCTTATCGGTCGATGTTTTACAGGACGTATCTATCTTCATGATAAAACTAGCGCATAAAAATTCCCTCCTTGCCAGTTGGCAGGGAGGGAATTTTTTATTTTCGTTTAAAGTGAAAACATCACTTGGACTTTATCATAGTTGACCTTGTAGCCAAAGGCTTCACTCATGTATCTGACTGGTACCATGGTGCGTCCTGTTTTATCAATATAGCAAGCGGCATCCATTGGTTGACTAGCGTTATTTTTGAGGTAGGTCTTTTGTCCTAGGGTCATCTTGATTGTGGTATCACTTAAGATAGCACTAGCTGTCTTGGTCTTTTGATCCCAGTCAACCTTTGCGCCAAAAGCTTGGGCAACAGTGCGTAGTGGGACATAGGTACGTCCTGCTTTGATCACTGGGAGGGTATCGGTACTTTGGGCTTTGCCGTCAACAATAATGCTGTTGGCACCAAAGTAGAGAATGACACTTTTAACCTTGCCAGCTTGAGTTGGGGTGTCATTTTTGCCATCACCTTGGACAATGGTTAAGTTTTGAGAGGTGACGGTGTAGGTATCGCTAGGATTGGCACCCTTAAAGATGACAAGCAAGCGTCCTGCCCCTGTTTGTGGGAGGTTGACTTCGATAGTCCCTTCACCAGTGGTGTTTAACTTGCTACTATCAACAATACGTCCATTTAGGCTGGTAATTTTGTTGTTGGTATCCATAATGGTGACACTGACACTTGTTGGGACAAAGTTTAGCGCTTTATTTTGACCTTTTTCGTCACGTACTTGGACGGGGATGGTATTGGTACCTGTGTGTAATTTACTATTTTTAATCTCAAGGGTATGACCGGTAGAACTACCAGCCAATGAGCTACCTGGGTCAGAGACTTTTTCTTTGACGACTTTTAAGGTGACTTCTTGAGCAAGACCTTGATATCTTGCAGTAAGGCGTACATTTTCATTGAGGTAAGCGATATTATCATGGATAGAAAAACTATGGTTGATATTATCGACAGAACGTACAGCATTACCGATTAGACTAAGGTCAACACCTCCAGAAATATCAACTTTTTTACCATTGGTATCTTCAGCAAAGACTCTCACTTTGATGGTATCCCCTAGGCCAACAGTGGTCGTTGGAAAATCAATGATGAGTCTTCTGTAGCTGGCTTGGACTTCTCCGACTAAGAGGGTTTTGGTGAGGTTAGAGAGTTCTTCATTACCACTGGTAAAGACGACACGATAAGATTTGACTTCTTGTGGGACGCTAACATTTAAGCTTGCCACTTGTTCATTATTTTGATTTTTGAGGTTAGAGGCAGAAATATCAAAGACTTGTCTTTGCAAAGTGCGAATGACATTACCACTGATATCTAGAGGATAGAGGTTGATTCTATCTTGAGCACCTGGCAAATAGTTGTTGTCAAAGGCAATTTCTAAGTTTTGATTGTTTTGGTTTGCCATGAGTCTTGAGCTTAAAATACGCATGCTACTAGGCTTTTTGGCACCTGCTTGAATGTTTAAGCGTGATTCAGAGACAGTAGCATAGCCATTGTAAGGATTGTAGACAGTGATAATTAGGCTATCATTTGATCTTAGGTTAGAAAGCTCCGGTGCATTGGCACGTGTTAAAGTAATGGTACCACTAGCTTGATCAAAGGTACCTGCTGCCACTTGTCTAGAGGATTGACTCGCAAGGGCAATCTTGTAGTAGTAGCTAGGATAAGCATTGTTGTAGCCAATGGTGACGACACTATTGTCACTGTTGGCGCTTTGCAAGTTAAAATTGACATCAGCAGCTAAGGTTGCCTTAGGCATGATGGTGAGCAAAAATGCCACAATTACCACACTGGCAATTCTTTTGAGGTTAAATTTCATCATAAAACCATCCTTTCTTAAAGTCATGAGTAATGAAATATGGGTCATTATATCAATTTCCCACTTACATCGAAAGAAGCTTTTTTTGCCTCTTGCGCATTTTTAGCAATTTACGTCTTTTTCTCTCTTGCTTTTTGAGCTTGATGACCCTTAGTTCAATTAAAAAGAAAAATACTGCCGGCAGAGAAATAAAAGTAAAAATTGCTAGGGAAGTGATAAACAAGTTAAAGTCTGTGATCGGCACAAAAGCTTCTTTGAAATAGGGATAGCAAATATAAAAGTCAAAGCCATAAATGGCTAAGGGTAAGAGCTTACCCATGTGTTTGACTTTTAGGCTGGCGAGGATGAGTTGAATCACCATACCGAACCACATAAATACATGATAGAAAAAGAGTATTTGCCAAAATGAAAATTCCATACCTGTCTCCTTATTTCCAAACTTTGCCTTAGCCTACCTTTAGAGTGTTTTATTGTCAAGGTGTTTATGCTATGCTTATACAAATAGAAAAAATTTGAGGTGTTTTCGGTGGAAAAAAATAACAAAAAAAAGGCAATTTTGAAAGAATTGAAAAAAGATCTTTCAAAAAGTTTAACAATTCCTGTCTTTGTGGCAGTGTTTGCCCTCCTCGGTGGTGTGGTTGGGGCATATTATCAAGCGAGTTTACTCGGTTTAATCTTAGGTGGTTTGGTAGGCCTTTCTTGGGGCTTTGCCTTTATGTATAAAAAGAAAATGAGGGAAAAAAGATGAAACGTTTGATTATTGCCGAAAAGCCCTCTGTTGCCAAGGAGATCGCTAGAGTCCTTGGTTACAAGGAAAAAGGTGATGGTATGATAGGGGGCAAAGATGGGATTGTCACTTGGGCGCTAGGGCATTTGGTGACCTTGGAAGCCCCCGAAGGCTACAACAAAGCATGGGCGAATTGGGAGATGGCAAGCCTCCCTATGCTTCCTGACAAGATGAAGACAACAGTGATTAGTGAAACCAGAAAACAATATAAAAAGGTCGAAAGCCTCCTTCGTCGTAAAGATATCACTGAGATAGTGATTGCCACTGATGCCGGACGTGAAGGGGAATTGGTGGCACGTTGGATTATTGATAAAAGTGGGGTTAAAAAGCCGATGAAACGCTTGTGGATTTCCTCACAAACCGATCGTGCGATAAAAGAGGGCTTTGCCCACCTGCGTCCAAGTAAGGACTATGATAGGCTTTACCAATCAGCAGTGGCAAGGGCAGAGGCAGACTGGCTTGTGGGGCTAAATGTCACTCGTGCCTTGACCTGTCATTACAATGCCCAACTTTCTGCTGGTAGGGTACAGACGCCAACTTTAGCAGAGCTTGTGCGCAGAGAAGAAGAAATTGTCAATTTTCGTCCAAAACCTTATTTTGAGCTAGGCTTTGAGGCTGGCGGTTTTCATTTTCTGTGGCAGGGTAAGGATGGGAGCCGTATTTATGACCCAAAAGAGGCCAAGGCGCTTTATGCACGCCTAAAGCAAGGGGAGTTTTACGTCAAAGAGATTAAAGAAAGTGAAAAGCGTACCCCTCCACCTCTTCTTTATGACTTGACCACCCTACAAAGGGAAGCCAATACACGCTATGGTTATTCTGCTAAAGAGACCTTGCGTTATATGCAAAGCTTATACGAAACACACAAGGTCTTAACCTATCCAAGAACAGACTCCAGATACCTGACCAAAGATATGGTGGCGACCTTTAGTGACCGCTTAAAAGCCATTAATACGACTAGCCTTTTAGCAACTAGTCGCAAGATTTTACAAAATGGTAACAAGATTGCCAAGATGATGATTAATGAGGCTAAGGTCAGTGACCATCATGCCATCATTCCAACAGAGACAAGGGTTTCTACAGCTGATCTTTCTAACCATGAGTTTAAGATTTACGATTTGGTAGCACGTCGCTTTATGGGTGCCTTTTTAGGTGACTACGTTTATTTGGAGACGAGTATTGTGGTGGAAGTCTTGGGCGAGCGTTTTATCGCCAAGGGTAAGCAAGCCAAGGATTTGGGCTTTAAGGGCATTGATGATGATGAAATCACTGAAGAAAGGACAGGGAAACTGGCCAAAGGCCTCTTAAAAGGCGTCAACCTTCGTCTCATAGAGGGTGAGACCAAGCCGCCTAGTCGCTACACCGAGGGGACACTTTTAGGCTTTATGGAAAATCCAACAGCCCAAGTGAGCCAAAAGGATAAAGCCATCTTAAAGCAAACAGGGGGTATCGGTACGCCGGCAACAAGGGCAGACATTATCGAAAAACTCTTTTCCAGCTTTTATGTGGAAAAAAATGGCAACGTCCTCTTGCCAACCCAAAAGGGTAAGCAACTCATTAGCTTGGTGCCTGAGTCCCTAAAGAGTGCAGGATTGACAGCAAGCTGGGAAAGTAAACTCGAAAAAATCTCCCAAGGTGGACTTTCTCCTAAGGTCTTTGATGGAGAGATACGAAACTTTACCAAGGACTTGGTCAAGGCCGTCAAAGCCAGTGAATTGACTTATCGCCATGACAATATGACCAGAAAGCCTTGTCCAAATTGTGGTAAGTATCTCCTTTCTGTTAATGGGAAGCGAGGCAAGATGTACGTTTGCCAAGATAGGGCATGTGGCTATCGTGAAAATATTTCCATCCTTTCCAATGCTCGCTGTCCAGAGTGCAAGAAAAAACTGGAAATCATCGGTAGTGGCGAAAAAAGACGTTATGTCTGTGTCTGTGGCTTTAGGGAAAATTACGAGAAGTTTAATGAAAAATTACGTGCCAAGAAAGGCACGAGCAATAAGGACGCTCGTCAATATATGAAACAACTGTCCAAAAAAGAAGAAATGAGCAACAATCCCTTTATGGATGCCCTAAAGGGTCTAAAATAAAAAAAGCCCCTATAGGAGGTGTTCAGTTAGGGATTTATGAAAATCAAGTTTAACTGATAGCCTTTAAGCGGTAAAAAAAATAAACGACCATGCAAGAGTAGGAAATGCTCCTGTATGGTCGTTTTCTTGTAATTATTGAAAATATAATTCTTTTACTGCGCTCATCATTTCATCTACTGATTGAAATCTTTCCGATAAATTTGCTGATAGTCCCTTATTTACAAAAGAAGATAGATTAGTATCTTTTATATTGCCTATTCTAGTTTTACCTGACATTACAAAATATATTATCCTAGTAATTGCAAATGTTTCGTGTAAAATCCCATAGTTACAGAAGCCTTCAGTTAGTAGTCTTGGATCATTGAAATATCCTTTAAATTCTGTATTTATTGTAGTTAAATTACTATCTGGAACTTTGACCAAACCAAAATCCGAAACTTTTATTACGCTAACATCATCATACTTCTTTAATAAGATATTTTTTGGACTTATATCTCTATGAAGCAACCCTTTTGAATGAATATATCTAAATGCTCTCAAAATTTGATTTGCAATTAATTTCCTGTCATTCTGTGTTAGTTTAGAATTGTTTTTTTCGATATATTTATCTAAAGTGCAGTCCATAAATTCCATGATATATTCATTAGTATCATTTTCATATTTGTAGACTTCAACGATATATGGCGATGAAAGTGAATTCATTTGTTCAAATTCTTGCTTAAATCGGGTAACTTCCTTTCCATTTAAATCTTTTTTTGCTCTTTTCAAAACAAATTTTCTATTATAATAATCGTCAAAGAAAGAAAAAACCTGTGCATATGAGCCTTCGCCTATTAGTCTTAGCTCAATATTTTTCCCTGAATGTCCTGAATTAATCTTTATTGTATTTGCAGGGATTATTATTGGCATTGTATAGTATATTTCGATTTTTTCCATATTCGGGGGCATTTGACTACCTCCGCTACTAGAAAGAAATTCTCCTGATTTTTTAAATACTTCATTATAATAATCAACTATTTCAAAGGCATATTCAGAATCCTTCAATGTTCTTTGCATATCTAAAGCTGTATCAATAGCAAGAATTAATTTTCTACTTGGATCAGCCCAAAAATGATCCCCGTATTCTCCAGTTGGAAGCCTTTGATTCATTAAATTATAATTTTCAACACAAAGATGATGTATAGTCGCAAAAATCTCTTGTAATTTTTGTGACTTGAAACATTTATATAGGTCAATAAACTCAATGTTTAGATAAGGATAAATTTCACGATACTGCGATTCTATATAATTTTCTAAATTCATGCTAAACCTCAGTAAATCTATTAATTAAATTATCGAAAGATGATGTCGGTAATATTTGTTTAGATGGAATAAATACATACTTCCATTCTTTCTTGTTATTTGCTTTTGACCAGCTGCTTACTACTTCACAGAACATCGCTGCTTTTTTACCTTTTGCAATAACATCTGCATCATTAATTTTATCTTCGCCTTTTACTTCTACCACAAAAAAACTATCAGAAGTTTCCACAACAAAGTCCGGAATATAATGCCTTCCTCTATTGTAAGTAATGTTAAATTCAGTTTGTGCAGGTCTTAGCCAGTTAATTACATCTTTATCATTTTCAAGTACCCTTGCTAAAAGAAGTTCAGGAAAACTATCAAACTTTGCGGTATCAAAAACTCCTTTTTTTATTCCATCAAATAATATGGATTTAATATTTCCATCATAGCTTTCATACAAATTTAGCTTCTTATCCCATGTATAAGTTTGCGTTAAATTATATTCCCTAGTATCCATTACGGAATACTTGATAAATCCATTTTCACAATAAAAATGATTATCCTGCATCATCTGATGATAGATTTTATTCGCTATGTCTTTTTTATTCATCATAACGATATTTTGCATCAAGTTAGTATCGTACCTATTTTCATAGTGATTCACTACTTGTGAAATCAATTTGAAAAGTAGCGTAGAACACTTCTCATAATCAATCTCTGGTTTAGTCCTTAGTAGTTCCAAAATTACCTTTTTAGGATTATATCCATCAAAGTCAATTGCAGCTCCATCTATTCTTTGTAAATCTGATAAGTCTTCAAGATTTTGAATCAGTAAATCATTTCTAATTGGAGCATGTTTGAATTCACTTAAATCTAAATCAAAATCAACAAAACCATATTCTACCACGCCTTCATCTGTTACTTTGAGCCTAGGAATAGGGATAAACTTTTCTTTTGCAGTTTGATGCGTTTCTTCTACTGTGTTATCAAGCCAATGATAAAATGGATTTTCATTTTCTTTAAAAACTTCGCTCAAATCTTTATCTTCTTTGATTTTATAGGCTACCTTATCAGCAATTTTTTTCTTCTGTTCTTTTGAAATTTCTACTTTTTTTGATGCAGTAATTTCCTTAGCGACTTCTTCTTTGACTAAGCTAACAGCTTTGTCTATTAATTCATCACTTTTCTCGTTTTTAGAAATTCCATAAGTAGAATAGGCTTCTTCACGAACCTCATGAGGTTCAAAATCCCATGAAATCTGTGAACTTGAGATATTTTCTTCTATCTCTTCAACCTTAATAATATTACCTGCTTTAAATATAGAATCTCCTTTTTGTGCTTCATTTATAATATCCTGAAATTTATCGTGTGCCGTAAGATAGACTGCATCAACGATTTCATTTCCAGTTCTTTTACCATAGGGAAGTCTTAAACCTCTACCTACCATCTGTTCTCTCAGCACCTTAGATGCTGCAGTTCTAAGAGGAACAATAGTATAAAGATTATTTACATCCCAGCCTTCCTTTAGCATATCTACATGAATAACAATTTCGACCGGATTATCATAATCTTCAACTTCAAGTAGTAGCTTAGTGTTTGCTTCACTTTCAGCCCCTTTTTGCTTAGAGTGAACTATTATTGTTTTATTTCTATATGCTCCACCTTCAAATTCATCTGATTTAATATAATCTTCAACCCATTTTGCATGGTCTGTGTCTTTACACACCACCATCATGAATGGTTTGACTTTTCGAATAGGCTTTTCATCAGTAGAGTTATTTAAGGCATACGCTTCAAGTTCCATTTTTGCTCTTTCATGCAGTTTTAAACCATCAATCAGCATGATTTTATCAAGTTCTTCCTCCCCAAAATTATAGAAGTTAATATCAGATCTTGTTCCTGCAAATGGTGTACGAGTGTAGCCGTCTTCGATAGCTTTAGAAAGTGGATATTCATAAACCACATTCTTAAAAGGCATCTGTTTTGAACCGGAAGTTACAATAGGTGTAGCTGTGAGCTCTAAGCCCAAAAGTGGGTTCAGCTCATTGATAGCCTCCATACCTTTCTTTGCCCTGTAATGGTGGGATTCATCCATTATCAGAACCAAATCAGGAAGATTTGCTAAGTACTGATAGAAAGAATCTCCTATGAATTCATTGATTTTTTTCATGTTAGATTCTTCTTTGTTAAATTTATCAATGTTAAATACAAATATTCTTATATCTGATTCAAACAAGCTTATCTGTCTTGATTTGTAGTCATCATCTGTAATAATCTGTGGAGCAGTATGAAAACAGCCTAAGCCCTTAAATACATACTTAGGATTTGACTGGTCTGATAAATCCTTTTTTAGCTTTTCATAAATAGTCGTGTTCGGTGCTACAACAAAAAAGTTCTTTATGTCATGCTGTGTATATAAATAGGCAATAAAGGCACCCATCAGCCTTGTTTTACCTACACCTGTTGCAAGAGCAAAGGTAATAGACATAAAGTCGCGTTCAAAATCAGAGCAAATAGGGTAAAGAGCATGAACTCCACCAAGTGCAACCTTTAGGTTCATACCTTTTTTTATATTTATAGAAGTCATAATCTCTTCTAAAATTTTAAGAGACTGTTTCTGTGGTTTTCTTAGTGACATTACGCCACTAATATAATCAGTTGTATATTGAGGAAATCTATTATTCATTTTCATTTTCCTCCTCTTCATCTTCATCTTCATAAAGTGGTGGATTTACTATATTTAAATTATAATCGTCTTTATCAAACTCACATCTTGAAAGTAGCATTTGGGGGATTTTCTTAATGGTGATATTTGAATATAGCTTATCCAATCCATTTTCAAAAGACTTGCAAGCAATAATTAAATATTCTCCATCTTCCATGGTTGATTTTATGGAATTCAAATATGACTGATTTAAGTGTCTTGTGGTTACAAACAGGTATGATGATTCATTTCCCTTGGACTGTTTCCAAAAAATCTCACTATCCGGCTCATAAGTAAAGCCTTCATGAAGTGCAACAGCAGAAGCCAACATATCAGCATCGTATTCTTTATTGATTACATACTCATCGAAATCATCTTTATTAATTAGCGTAGGAGCGAGTTCATAAAACTTATAGGCACCGCCACCTTGCCAGTTTACGGACTTAGAAATACCGCCCTGATCACTTCCATCAATCACTTTATCAAGACGCACTTTACAGTGGGTATAGGCGTGGTCGCCCATTTCTATACCAATATACTTTCGTCCCATTTTGTGAGCGACAGCTGCAGTCGTACCTGATCCAAGGAATGAGTCAAGGACTAAATCACTTTCGTTACTTCCAAGTGTAAGTACTTGTTCGATTAGGCGTTCTGGCTTGGGCGTACCAAAAACAGATGCTGAATTTATAGATTTAGATTCCTTCATCGCATCTTGAGTATGTCCAACTTCGGTATATTTCCATATTGTCATTGATGTCATTCCTTGTTTAACATCTGTTAAAAATCTTTTTATTGATGGAACATTATTCCCATCTTTTCCAAACCAAACTCTATTTTCTGATACCAATTCAGCAAATCTTTCTTTTGAACATCTCCAACATCTTCCAGCTGGGGGATTTACTATTCTGCCACTTGGTGTAGTAATAGGATAATCGTATTCTGCATTATAGGTTCTAACCGAAAGATCTCCTGATTTCCAATCGCCTCTTGGATCATTATCAGGATTTTTATATCTTGAATTCATCTCTGCACTTCTTGGTAATAAGTTTGGTCTCCAAACATCTTTATTTTTTGCATAGACCAAAATAAAATCGTGATTATCAGATAGCCATTTGGCATCATTTTGAGGGGAATATTTCTTTTCCCATATGACCGTATTTATATAATTTTTTCTGCCCAAAATTTCATCACAAAGTACTTTTAAATAATGTCCTTCATCATCATCAATACTTATCCAAATAGACCCATCATCAGAAAGTAAATTTCTTAAAATTTCAAGTCTTGGTTTCATCAGTGATAACCATGTAGAGTGTTCAAGGTTATCATCATAATGTTCAAATGCCGAACCAGTATTATAAGGCGGATCGATGTAGATACATTTAACCTGTCCTGAATATTTTTGTTCTAAAGCTTTCAACGCAAGCAAATTATCTCCATGAATAATCATATTTTCTGTATTGGGGTTGTTTTCTATATTGGATAACTCCTTGTTTTCAATCAAAATTCTAGGTTCTATTTTTACTTCTTTATCTTTACCAAACCAAGTAAGCTCAAGCTTCTGGTTACTTGTCATTGTTTTTATCTCCTTTATCTATTGTTTTTGTAACATCATCAATTAGCTTCCCAAAATCAATTGCATTTTTTGATGTAATTACAGGTTTTCCTGTTTCTGTCTCTATTTCTTTTCTTGCATTGCCGGCAATGCTTCCACCGCGTTTAGCCACTTTTTTATTTTCTTCCAAGCCTTGCGGATTAGTAGATTCTGCAATATCCTTTGTAGCAGTTTCAGCCAGCATATTTAATATAAGTTCAGTAGTGGACATATTATCCCTTAGGTTTTCCTTTTTTAGACCTTTTAAATCTTTATACTGCCTTGTGGTCATTCCGGACCAAGCCTTTGAAATTTCATTGGTCAGAATTGCATATTCCATGCCTTCTTTTACCCCGTGGTTTTGCCAAGAGTCTGTAAGTTCCTTTCTTACCTGAATCGCTTGTAATCTTTGATTAATCCATTCTCTTGTGTAACCTTTTTTCAAGTATGTTGCTAAAGCTCTATCTATGGTAAGTTCAGGGTCAATTGTTTCGTCAATTCTTTCTTTTCCAACTTCTGCAAGCCACATCTTAAAAGGCTCTGCTTTAGGAGATGGGACAGACTGAATAATACGAAATATTCCTTGCATATCAGTGGCATCTGTTTCACGCATTTTTCCATCCGGTGATTTCAATTTCAACTGTACGATATTTTCGTACAGTTGAACTGCACCTTCTTCATCTTTCATTTTTCTTTTAAGATCACTCCAATATCTTCTTGGATTTTTACTGTCCGTCAAAATTCCTATAATATCAACAATACTAAAGTACCACTCTTCTTTTTCTTCATCCCAAGAAGAACGTATTTTGTTTCCTTCAAATAATTTTATTTCATTATTCATGTTTTATCTTCTCCTCCGGTATGAATTCCAATATATCATTAGGTGTACAGTTTAAAGCCATACAGATACTTTCAACCTTATCCAAAGCCATATACTGCCCGTTTCGTATTTTTGTAATTATATTTGCAGAAATCTTGGCATTTCGCATTAAGTCTTGATTGGAAATATCTTTTTCAATCATCATATGTAATAGTCTTTTGTAACTTACAGCCATAATTTTCCTCCATCAATATTTTTAACTATTATATCAACATTTCTGTGATTATATCCATACTAATATTTCGCATTTTTTCCTGAAAAATATTTTTAAACCATCAGATTTCACCATCTTTCAAGGCTAACTATTGAAGGCACTACTTCAAGATCCGCTTTGAGAGTTTTTTATTTTTTAAGGGGTTCGATTACGCATATTTCTTCGCTTATGTATAGAAGAAAAAATAATTTTTCTAAAACTGTCAGATTTATCTCTTTCTCAAGGCTATCTAATAGGAATAAAACAATATTCTTAAAATATCTGGAAAATCATCGTCTTTAGTCCTTAGGTATGTAGAAGAAAATCTTTCTTCAAAAATTTCAAAGCAGGTTAAAAATCATCCGCATATTTTTACTTGTGACACAGAAGGTAATGAAATGAACTATAAAAATATTTCTAAATCGCTCCATGACAAATCTATCTTTTGTCTATGGCGATATGAAGAAAAAGGTGGTCTAAAGACCAAACCACCATATTCTGCTAAAACAAGACTTTACGCATCTGCAGATAATCCTAGTAACTTTGTACTATTGGAAGAGGCTGTTGCTAAAGTATCAGGCTTTAGTGGAATTGGAATGCGAGTAAGCGAAGGATTTCTTGGCATTGATTTAGACCACTGCCTTGAGAGTGGCAAGCTTCTACCATGGGCTAAGGGATTGTCTCAAACTTTTCAACTAGCTATATCGAGTACAGCCCTAGTGGTAATGGTCTACACATCTACATTCTCTATAAAGGTGATTAAAACAAGAAAACATACATGATAAAGGCTAAAAATATTGAAGTCTATGCTGTTAAGGGCACAAATCGCTATCTCACTGTTACAGAAGAAGTTTTTTAAAAAGGCACACTTGTGGAAAACAAAGGAGGAAAGAAAAATGAATAAATCAGCACACAGAATCGATTTTAGCTTTTTAGAAAACATGGAAGAAGGAACGGAACACTATGAAATTATGGATATTCTCTAACAGACAAGGACTTCCTTTGACGATGTGTATTTCAAGACACGTAAACCCTGCAAGAACTGCGTTATTGGAAATATATTCTTAGCTTACTTCTTATCATATACAGATTTAGAAAATTCCCTAAAGGTTGGAAGAATGCATAAATGGACTAAGGAAGATGAAAAAAGATTTGAGAATAAATATCACAAGAGTATTGGTGTCTTTAAATCTCTATATTAACACCTAGGGGGCTATCAATCTCTACGAATCTAATCCTTGGGGAAGTGGAGTGGGGCTCACGCACAAAAAGAGAGATTCAAACAGGGTATTAAAGAAACGTAAAAAATCATAATGGAAAAGCTCTTGTAGCAAGAAAAAAATAAATTTTAGGAGGATAAAAAATGGCAGTATTTATTTTAGGTGCATTAAGGAATTACAATATATAGTTATCCATAAATAAATGATGTGTTTTTTCTTTGGCATTTTCTATAGCAGGTAAGTTTTTGTCTTATGAAAGTTTATAGCGTTCATAATAGTTACTATTGATTTGTCGCTCTAGTTCGCGTTTTGAATATTTTTCTTTTATTGCTAATTCAATATAAAATCTTCTTTCTTCTTGATTTTTTGTAGCAAACATTATTTTTAAATGATTAGTCCAAGTTAATTATGTCACCAGTGGTGACACTTTTTCATCGTCTTTGTATAGTTCATAAAATTGCTTCATTCGGTAGAACCCTCGACGATTAAATCCTTTCATCAAAATGCTCACTTGTTTTTTGGTAGGGGCTATCTTGTGAGGTTTGTTTTTCTTGTTTCATAAAGATCTCTTGTAGGATAGTTTGATTTTAGAGATAGGCATCTCAATTTTTTACTGTATGTTTTAGGATGAGATAGTATAATTATACCATATTGCTTTTAGTGATTCTTTATCAATACTGTACTGTTTAAAAAAGGGTAAGAAAGAGGGGGGAGGATGATGATGGACAAACAAAACTATGATAAAATTTTTCAAGACTTGCTCAAAACAACCCAAGAGGGGACAAGCCTCCTCTTACAGGTCTGTTGTGCGCCTTGTTCTACAGCGGTCTTGGAGCGCCTTTTGGGACATTTTCAAGTGACCCTTTTTTTTGACAATCCCAATATCTATCCAAAGGAAGAGTATGAGCGGCGAGCCTCTGAGGTCAAGCGTCTTGCAAGTACTTTAGAGGGACTGACCTTTGAAGAAACCCCTTATTATCCTGAACGTTTCAATCAGGTGGTAGGCAAATATGCCCACTTAAAAGAGGGCAGTGCCAGGTGTTTTTCTTGTTACCGTCTGCGTCTTGAGGAGACAGCCAGGGTGGCAAAAGAAAGGGGTTTTGACTATTTTGGGACGACCCTTTCCATTAGCCCGCACAAAAATGCGAGGGTCTTAAATCATCTTGGGGAAAAGCTCGCCAAGATCTATGGGGTCAATTTTTTATACAGTGATTTTAAGAAAAAAGGTGGGTTCAAACGTTCCCTTGAGTTATCAGAGCGTTATGAACTGTACAGGCAAGACTATTGTGGCTGTCGCTATTCCTTAGAAGAAGCCAAGGCAAGAGCAGCAAAAAAAACAGCCTATGAGGACAAATCTGTGGATAAGTCTGTGGATTACTAAGGTTTTATCCACATTTTAAGCCAAAAATTGCGGATAAGTTGAAAAAAGGTGGGGATAACAATGAAGATACCAAAGGAGATATTTAGTGAAGAAGACTGGCGCTTGGGTGAAGTGGAGACGTCTTTTTGTGGTACCTTAACGGTCTGTCGTATTCATAGTGAGCCTTATCGGACGATGGTTTTAAATGCCATTACAGATTATGGACTCGAAGTCCCTTATGAGAATAATGGCTATCAAATGCGTCCTGTGGAAACTGGGGATAAGTGTTATTTTGAGGTCTTTGCCAAAAGTGCCTTGGAAGAAAATCTTTGGGTCAAAATTGGTGAGGTCAATTGGCAAGATGGTCTGGAAGAAAAAGCCATCTTTACGTTAAGCCGTATTCGCATTAAATACACCAAAAAGAAGTAAAAAAAGTGATACTTTGGTATCGCTTTTTTGATGTGATTTGGGTATATTTAAACATAGGCTTTTAGAAAGTGATGTGATGGCATTGGGTTTTTTGTGGCAATTTATGAAAAAATATTGGTGGGGCTTTCTTTTTGCGCCCCTTTTAATGGCGAGTTCGGTGTTTTGTGACTTGTACTTACCGACATTGATGGAAAAAGTCGTTGACCATGGTATCTTAACAAAGGACTATGGGATTATCTATCATTATGGCTTGCTCATGCTCCTCTTTAGCGTAGTCGGTCTAGCCTGTGGTGCTGGGAGCTACTTTGTTTCTGCCAAGGCGACTGCCCATGCTGGAGAAGCGATGAGGGGCGCAATGTATGAAAAACTCATGAGCCTGTCTTATCCAGAACTCGATAAATTTGGGGTAGCGACCCTAATTACACGCATGACCAAGGATGTCTCCAATGTGCAAAATTTCTTGCTATCTTTACAGAGGAGCTTTGTCAGTGCGCCAATTATGTTTATCGGAGGCTTGGTGATGGCTTTTCGTGTGGCGCCATCTTTAGGCTTTATTTTTTATGTGACAGTTCCTTTTACGATACTGATTATTACCTTTGTGAAGAGTAAGCTTGCCAAGGCCTACCCTCTTGTCAATGAGAAGATAGATGGCTTAAACCAAAAAGTGCGTGAAGATCTTCTTTCTATTTATGTGGTTAAGGGCTTTTGCCAAGAGGACTATACCAAAAGAAAATTCGACAAGGCCAATGAAGATCTTTATACTTGGCAACTTAGGGTTCAAAAAATCATGATTGCCTTATCGCCTTTTTTGATGATGGCATTTAATTATTCCATGATTGCCATTATTTGGTTTGGTGGCAAGCAGGTCTCAACTGGCGATTTGGCAGTTGGGCAAATCATGGCATTTTTGACCTACTTATCTTTGATTTTAAATGCAATTATTTCTTGCTCCTTTATTTTGATAATGTATGCCATGTCTCAGTCTTCAATCAAACGCATGCGTGCAGTTTTAGAAACAGAGATTGCTGTGGATTTTATAGGGCAGAAAAAACCAAAAAAGATGAACCTTGTCTTTGATAAGGTAAGCTTTGCCTATAAAGAAGAGACAGAAAATGCCTTAAGTGAAGTCAGTTTTACCTTAAAAGAAGGTGAGCGTCTTGGGGTAGTTGGCGAGACAGGAAGTGGGAAGTCTACCCTCTTGACTTTAGCTAGTCGCCTATATGATCCAAAAGAGGGTCGAATTACCTTAGGTGGTATTGATTTAAAGGAAATTGATGAGACTTGGCTGAGGAAAAACTTGGGTTTGGTTCAGCAAGATAGTACGGTTTTATCTGGGAGCATTAAGGAAAATCTTTACATTGCCAATCCCAAGGCAAGTGATGAGGCGCTAAAAGAGGTCTTAATTAAAGCGCAAGCAAAAGAACTTTTAGAAGCGAGTGACAGAGGTTTAGAGGGTGGCTTAAACCAAAGGGGTAATGACCTTTCCGGTGGACAAAAACAGCGTCTTTCTATTGCCAGAGCCTTGCTTTCAGCACCAAGACTTTTATTTTTGGATGATGCGACAAGTGCCTTAGATGCCTTGACGGAAAAAGCCTTTTTGGATGTCTTGGATAAGGAAAAGAACCTGACACAAATTATTGTCAGTCAGCGTGTCTCCACGCTTAGACGTGCGGATAAAATTTTGGTCTTAAAATCAGGTAGGGTAGAGGCGATTGGTCAGCATAAAGATCTCATTGTCTCCAGTCCAACCTATCGTGCCATTGTAGAAAGTCAATTAGGAGAGGAGAGCTTACATGAGTACACGAAGAATTAAAGCAAAAGCACAAGTCGCCTCTCCCCTAGCAACCGCTAAGCGTACTTTTACCTATCTGAAAGGGAGTCAAAAACAGCTTACGATTGCTCTTATCCTAAATATCTTGGTGACGATTTTAACCGTTTATTCCATGAAACTGATAGGTGAAGTGGTAGATAAGTATGTGGTGCATTATGATGAAATTCACCTTAGAGAAGTCGTTGTCTTTTTACTTGGGCTATTTACAGCGACGTCGCTATTTTCTTATCTAGAAACACGAATCACTGCCCATCTCTCTCAACGTTTGGCTTTTCGCTTACGTGATGAACTTTTTTCTCGTTTGTTAAAATTACCAATGACTTATTTTGACAAAAATAAAAGTGGCGACACGATGAGCCGTTTTACCAATGATGTGGACAATGTCAATATGACCCTATCTGAAAGTATTACTGCTTTTTTAGAAGCGATTGTCAACTTGAGTGGGATGATTGTCGCTATGTTTCTTTTATCGCCAACCTTAACGCTGTATGCCTTGCTTATTATTCCCTTAACCTTGATTTCTACTAGAATTGTGGTGAAGTATTCTAGATTATTTTTCCAGGCCTATCAGAAAAATCTTGGAGCACTCAATGGGCATATTGAAGAGGAGCTTTCCAGTCAAAAAATGCTCAAGCTTTACAACCACAAGGAAAAAAGTTTGGCGAGTTTTGAAACGTATAATAAAGCTTTGACCAAGACTTATTACAAGGCACAAAGCCTTTCAGCGCTCTCTCCTTTGATGAGTTTTATCAATAACTTTGCCTATCTTTTGGTGACGATTTTAGGGGCGATCTTTATCCTTGATGGGGCGAGCCTCACCATTGGGGTTTTGTTTTCTTTCTTGCTTTATATGCGTCGTTTTGCACGTCCGCTAAATGAATTGGCGACTTTGTTTAACAATATCCAAAGTGGACTGGCTGGGGCAGAGCGTATTTATGAAGTCCTTGATGAACCTTTAGAAGAAGAGGAAAAGGATCTTGTACCTTATCGCTATCAAGGTGGTGAGATTAGTTTCCAAAATGTGAGCTTTGCCTACGATGAGGTAAAAGTTTTAGATCAGCTCAGTTTTACCATCTATGGGGGCAAGCGTGTTGCCTTGGTAGGGGCGACAGGTTCGGGTAAGACGACCATTGCCGGACTCATTACACGTTTTTATGAGATTAATGAGGGTAGTATCTTAATTGATGGTAAAGACATTCGTCAGTTTACCCGTCAGAGTTTACGTCAGGCGGTGTCCTTCGTGCCTCAAGACAGTTTACTCTTTGAGGGCACCCTCTTTGACAATATTCGCTATGCCCGTCCTGAAGCCTCACGCCGTGAGGTCTTGGAACTTCTCATTAAGTTAGGAATTTCTGATCTTTTGACTGGCTTACCTGAGGGACTGGAAACACCAATCTTAGAAGGTGGGGCAAATCTTTCCAAGGGGATGCGTCAGTTGGTGGCAATCAGTCGTAGCGCCTTAGCAGATAGTCCAATTTTGGTCTTGGATGAGGCGACCTCTAATATTGACACCAAGACAGAGGCAACGATTCAAAAAGCCTTGGATACTATCTCTAAAGGACGAACGAGTTTGATTATTGCCCATCGCTTGGCAACCATCAGGGAGGCAGATCATATTTTAGTTTTGGATAATGGTCACTTGCTGGAAGAAGGCAATCATCAAGATCTTATGGCAAAAAATGGTCATTATGCCCAGATGGTTCATGCTTTAAGCTAATATGAAAGAGGGTAAAGAGTGGTTTTATGATTTTTTTCATAAAACTGCTCTTTTTTTTATTTTGATGGTCAAAAGTTGTAGAGAAAAGTTTACATTCTTGTTATAATTGACAAAAGGTAAACAAAGTCAAGGCAAGAAAGTAATTTTTTTTGCGAAAAAAAGGGGCTGAATGATGAAAAAAATAGTAGTAATGATGATTTTTGCCCTTCTTTTTTTTACAGGATGTAGTGGAGTTTCAGATGATGAAAGTGTTAGTCAAAGCCTGTATTTTCGTTCAGATAAGGCTTTAGCGGGCAGGGGAACTGTGGTAGCCTTTGGATTGAGACTAGTGGATTCCCATATTAATATTTATTTAGCAAATACTGGAAAAGAAGAAGCAAAAATTTTAGTCGAGAGAGGGACAGATTTTAAGGATAGTAAGTTAGAACCCTATTATAGGATGACCATCCCTGCTCATGGCAGAAGACAATTGACGCTAAGAGCGAGTGAAAGGGTATACAACCCTCAAACGGGAACCATTTATCGTTTGAGGGTGACAAGTCGAGGAGAGAGCAGAGTGCATTTTAAGTCCTACATTTATTCCTACGATAATATTATCTACGATCTTCAACTACCTGATGGTACCATTGGTGCTAGACGTGCTCATGCAGTCGGCTAAAAGATGAGAAATTAATACCAATAGAGGTAGGGAACGTTATCATTATTATTTTATAGTCTCAAAAAAAGCGACGCTGTCCAGAGCGTCGCTTTTTTTGAGATTTTGTTGTTCTTCTTGCCATTAAGCCACTGAGAACTATAATAAAAGTTATAGTTCTAAGATGATAAGCACGACAGTCATAAGAAGTGAAAACATATCAAAAAAACCATTCTCTTCATGAGAATGGTTTTTTTATTAGGGAAGTTAGTCTAGTTTTGTATCATAGAAACCACTGGTTTCACCACTGATGTCAATCATGATATTTTTGACTTGGGTGTAGTGGTCAAGGATACGCTTATCATTTTCACGACCAATACCAGATTGTTTGTAGCCACCAAATGGGGCACCTGCTGGAATTTGGTTGTAGGTGTTGACCCAGATACGACCGGTTTCTAGTTCTTGGGAAAGACGCATAGCCTTAGCATTGTCTTGAGTAAAGACAGCGCCACCGAGACCATAAACGCTCTTGTTTGCCATGTGGATAACATCATCAACGTCTTTAAACTTGATGACAACCCCAACTGGGCCAAAGATTTCTTCTTGAGCAATGCGCATGTCATTGGTGACATCAACGAGCAAGGTTGGGCGGATAAAGGCACCTTTAGCGAGGTCACCCTCTTTTAATTGTTCTCCACCAACAGCAACTCTTGCACCTTCTTTTAGACCGAGATCAATGCAGTCTAAGATTTTTTGCATTTGTTTGCCATTGATTTGGCTACCCATTTGGGTTTCTGGATCTAGAGGATCGCCAACCTTAACTTTTTCAAATTTTTCAACCATAGCGTCGAGGAATTTATCATAGATGCCTTCTTGAACAAAGATTCTAGAACCAGCACAGCAGACTTGACCTTGATTAAAGAGGATACCAAGTTGGACACCATCAAGGGCTTTTTCGATGTCAGCATCATCAAAGATGATGTTGGCAGACTTACCACCAAGTTCAAGGGTAGCAGGGATAAGACGCTTAGCAGCAGCGATGCCGATGTCACGACCGACTTCGGTAGAACCAGTAAAGGCGAGCTTATCAAGACCTGGATGTTCTTTTAAGAATTCACCAGATTTTGCACCACTACCAGTGATGACATTGACGACACCCTTTGGAAGGAGATCTTCAATCAAGTAGATAAATTCTAAAAGGGAAAGGGAGGTTGCACTAGATGGTTTAAATACGGTAGTATCCCCAGCAGCCAAAACTGGTGCAAGCTTCCATGCTGCCATTAAGAATGGGAAGTTCCAAGGCACGATTTGTCCAACAACACCGATAGGATCTCTTAAGACAATACTTAAAAATTTACCTTGTAGAAGATTGGCTTGTCCTTCATCTGCGATGATAACACCAGCAAAGTAACGAAAATGTTCTACAGCAAGTGGGATGTCAACGTTTTGTGTTTCGCGAATTGGTTTACCATTTTCCATGGTTTCTACACGAGCGAGCCACTCGGCATTTTCTTCGATACGATCAGCAATTTTGTTTAGGAGGGCAGCACGCTCATAGACAGAAGTTTTTTTCCAGGTTTTAAACGCTTCTCTAGCAGCTTGTACCGCTTGATGGACATCTTCTTTGGTGGCATCAGCAATTTCTGCGAGTAATTCACGATTAGCAGGGTTGTAGGTTTTTAGGGTAGTATTATCTGAAGCATCTTGCCATTGTCCGTTTATAAAAAGTTGATATTTATTTCTAAGTTGTTTCATTGTCTTATTCATCCTTTCAAAATGACTGAGAGAAACTCTCTTGTTCTTTATATACCCTGGCTAGTCATATTAAAACGAAAGACAGCAATTTTTTTTATTTTTAATTGGTTTATCTGCTGAAAGATGCACTATAAAGAAAAAAAGATGAACCACAAAAAGTAGTCCATCTTTTTTAAGAAAGGAAAATAAGGAGATAAACACCGATGACAGGAGTCGAACCTGCGACCAATGGTTTAGGAAACCACTGCTCTATCCTCTGAGCTACACCGGTAGATGACTTCATTATACCTCATAATGAAAAATATTCTCAAGTAAAAACATCAAAATCTTTACATCTTTGAAAAAACTTAACTTGTTGTAAATAAACTTTCGTTTTTTTTTCGTTCATTGCCATGTTATAATTTTTACGAATTGTTGTTAAATTGGTTTGAACTCAAATAAGGAGGGAAAGATGAAGTATAAAGTTTTTTTACTCACATCAGTAATGTTTGCAGGACTACTCTTTAGCGCTAGCCCAAGCTTTGCCGTAGATAGTTTTACCATCAAGCCAGTGACTGTTGGGGACAACAGTGTTGGTATTAGTTTCAATCATGCTGAACGCTCTGATAAATATACCATTCGTCGTAACAATACTGTTTTAGAAACAGGTAGTTTGGAGACTTCCGGCAATGGAAGTATGCGTATTCCACAAAATCATAGCAATCGTGTGTCCTTTCAAAATGGCGATACCATTGAAGTGACCATGAGCAACTCAAAGGATAGAGATGTTGTGCGCACCTATACGATTAGCGGTGGAAACACAACTCAAAACAATCAAAGTAACCAAAATAATAATCAATCCAGTTCTAGAGGTGGTAGTATCAATGGTTATTATTTGCCAATTGATGCACCAAATAATGTTGGTAATAATACTACCACAAATCAAAATACGACAAATCAAAATATCAACCAAGGGTCAAATGGTCTAATGACTGAAATCAAGTTTGATAAACCTGAGATTGTTTCCGGTAGAGGGAAACAAGCGGTCAATGTTACATTCAATAATGGCTATGTGCCAAAGGCTGGGGATTTTATCCTTGTGCGTGCTTTGGGGGCGAATAATGTTCAATTAAAGACAGAAGAACATGCCATTCCAAATGCGAACAATGTGAGCTTAAAAATTGAACTTGACCCATCCACTGAAACCCAAAACTATCAATTTATCTTTGTTGCTGGCGAGGCAAGCAATAGAGGTAGTGCAAGAGCGATTTTAAAGGTCAGTGATGGCAAAAATCAAATTCTAGAGCTTTCTAAAAAGGTTGCCTACACCAATATTTTAAATCAGATGGACTTTACCCTAAAGAATAAAGAAGGTAAGGTTGTCGCCCTTGACTTTATTCCTACAGAAGTCAATCTTGTGGCAACCAATCATGAGGGACACACGATTTTACTTTCTGATGTGACCATTAACACCAGTCAAATGAACACAACAGGTAAGGGTAATATCATTTTTAAGACTACTGAAAAAGGTATCTTAAATTTGAGAATTTCTGCTAAGGATGCCAATGGCAATAGCTATGTCTCCCATCCGGCACCTTTGGTGGCAAAAGAAGATGATCGTATCATCATGACCATTGGCTCCAATACAGTCAAGGTAGGGAATAAGACAAAGACCATAGATGCTGCGCCAGAGGTCAAAAGTAATCGTACCTTTGTGCCTTTGCGTGCTTTGGTAGAGAGCTTCCAAGGCTCAACAATCAAATATACCAAAGACAAGAAGATTGTTATTGCTTCTGATGGTACAGATATAGAACTTAGTCCAAATAGTGCCAATTATAAAGTCAATAATGCTATTCGTGCGATGGATGTGAAACCTTATATCACGACCAATACACGCACTATGGTACCGGTTCGCTTTATTGCCGAAGCTTTAGGCTACACTGTCACTTTTGAAAAAATTGATGGCAGACAGGCTGTTGTCTTTGAAAAAGAAGTCAAGAGCACACCTAATGCAGGTTAATTAAAAAATGACAGATTTTTTAGGCTAGTCTCTCAAAATCCTTGAGAGACTAGCCTTTTGTTTGTACACGCTATTTTTGGGGAATGTAGGGAGCAGTAGAAAGGAGAGAGTCTTATGACACGTGTTCTTCGCCATCAGGCTATGGGCAAAGGTAGTCTGGATTGGTTACAAACCTATTATCATTTTTCTTTTGCAGACTATTACAATCAAGACAATATTCATTTTGGTGTCCTTCGGGTCATCAATGATGATACCATTGCCCCTCATACAGGCTTTAGCACCCACCCTCATCGTGATATGGAGATAGTTACCTATGTGCTAGAAGGGGAGCTCACCCATGCCGATAGTATGGACAATCAGCGTACCTTAAGTCGTGGAGGGGTGCAGTATCTTAGTGCAGGCACAGGGATATGGCACAGTGAGGAAAATTTAGCGGATAAACCGGTTCGACTTTTACAAATTTGGATTTTACCTGATAGGAAAAATCATCGCCCAAACTATGGGGACTATACCTTTCCTATGGAAGCGAGAAAAGGACAGTGGCTACATTTTGTTTCTTCTAAAGCAGGTGAGGCAGAAATTCAAATCAACCAAGAGGCAGATTTTTTTGCACGTGTCTTAAAAAAAGATGAAGGGGCAAGTTTTAGCGTCCCTAAAGGCAAGATGGCCTATGTCGTCCAAGCTGAGGGCGAGGGTCAAATCAACGGCGAGACTCTATTTTGCCACGATGCCCTAGAAAGCATAGAGGAAGACTTAAGCTTTCGTGCCTTAAGTGATGAGGCACATTATGTGGTGATTTTATTAGATAAGGCGTAAAAAAGCCCTCCAAGTTTTTTGGAGGGCTTTTTTAGAGTTTGATATGTTTTTTAAATAAGGCTTCTGGTACCATAGCTTGATAGATGGCAAGATAGCGAGCCTTTAGTTGAGCTTGGGTGGATTTTAGTGTTGGTGAATGGTAGAGTCTATAGCCCACACCAAAGATTTCAGGGAGAAGTTCGGTCGCTTGAAAGTCTAGGTTTTGATAAAAGTCAAGACGCCTTTGACGTTTTGTGTACGCCTCTTGACTCTCGGCTTGATCCAAACGCTCCAGTTCCACTAAAAAACCATTTTTGAGGTACTCAGCTTGCAGAAGGGTGCTTAAGAGCTTGGAGCCAATACCTTGACTTTGGTAGTCAGGATGTACTAAGAGGTAGTCTAGGAGGGCGGGCGCTTCTTCGCTTTGGCCATGATAGAAAAAGGCGAGGGCTAAAGGACTTTCCTCTTGCCAAGCAAAAAGGCTATAGTCTCCACGTGCAAGCATGGTTTTAATCCAAGACAGGGGCTTGACCTCATCAGCTGGAAAGTTATCTAAAAGCCAGGGGTAAAAGTCATCAATGGCATGATTGTCCAGTTGAACTAGCATGAGGTGAAGTCCTCAATAGGATTTTTTGCCAGTTCATAGATGGCCTCGGCATAGATGGCAATGGATAAAATGAGGTCTTCAAGCGGCATGTGTTCATCTTTTTGGTGCATGCTGTCATCTCTGCCTGGGAAATGCGCTCCATAGGCGACACCTCGTGGGACAAGCTTGCCATAGGTGCCCCCACCGATGGATTTTTCAGTACCTTTATTGCCCGTTTGTCTTTCGTAGACGGCTAGGAGGGTTTTGACCAAAGGATCTTCAGCAGGGACATAATGAGGGTCTTCTGTAGAAAGGACAAGGACTTCTTGGAGGCCAAGAGGATGTTTTAAGCTCAAAAGCGCCTCATAGATGGCTTGATGGGTCTGTCCTAGAGGATAGCGAATATTTAAAATCGCTTCAGCACCATTTTCATCATAGTGGAGGATGCCGGTATTGACTGTGACCTCACCCATGATTTTGTGGGTGGTATCGATACCAAAGCTTTTACCATCGTGTTCTTTATGCAAATAGGTTTTGACAAATTGGAAGTAACTTCTTGCACGTTGTCCAAGGTCATACTCTGCCAAAAAGCTTGCTAAGTAGTTTCCGGCATTGAATCCTAGCTCTGGTTGCATACCATGGCTTGCCTTACCTGTGCATTCAAGATGGAGGGTGTCATCTTCATAGTGGAAATGCCCGTCGATGCCTTCATTTTGAGAGATAAAGGCACTAAAGGCTTCACTTAGACGTGTGAGTTCCTTACCACGAATGCTGGCGGTTGCTTTATCAGGTACCATGTTGGGACGTGTACCGGCATGAAACTCACCTACTTCCCACATGCCCTTTCCGCCACCTTTAAATTCCAGGCGGAAGTTGCTAATCCCTTTTTCACCATTGATGACAGGAAAGTCTGCATCTGGAGAAAAGGCAATATCAGGCATTTTTTCCACTGCCTTGTAATAGTCCATACATTGCCATGCGTTTTCTTCATCAGTACCAAGGAGTAGTTGGACTTCATTTTTTAGCGGTAAACCAAGGTCTTTGACAATTTTTAGTCCATAGTAGGCGGCAAGAAGTGGCCCCTTGTCATCACCAATGCCACGTGCATAGATATTCCCCTCACGTAAGGTCGGCTGAAAGGGAGGGGATTGCCAACCATTACCAACAGGTACCACATCAAGGTGTCCAAAAACACCCAAGACTTTTTCGCCCTCACCATAGGTAATTTTACCGACAAAATTGTTATAATTTGTTGTTAGAAAACCATCACGCTCAGCAAAACCTAAAAAACAGTCCAAGGCACGTTTGATCTCAGTACCAAAAGGTGCGGCATCAGTTTTATCATCATCATTTCTGATACTAGGAATTTCTAAAATTGCCCATAAATCGTTCAAAAAAGCGTCTTTGTAGGCTTGTGCTTTTTCTAACCAATTGATCATCGCTTCTTCCTCCTTGTAAAAATCAAAGATTTTGTAAAATCAGGTTAATTTCATTATAGCATAGCTAAGGGGAAATATAAGGGCGTTTTCAGACAAGAAAAGGGCAAATATGAAAGAAAATCTTATGTCTTGTAGTAATTATTAAATGGATTAGTCCTCTTGACAAAATAAAGGCAAAAGAGGTAAAAAAGAAGTATATGCTTACCTAACAAACAAGAGCATGAATATGACACATGCAAGACGGAGGAAGAAGATGCCATTTAATCACTTTGTCTCGGAGCTTTTTACTAATATGCCTTTTTTAATCACCAGTCTTTTGGTGATGGGCGTTATCTTTGTTAATGGCTGGACAGATGCACCAAATGCTATAGCAACCTGTGTTTCAACTAGGGCAATGCCTGTACGTTTAGCCATTCTCATGGCAGCTTTTTGTAATTTTTTAGGCGTTCTTGTGATGACCTTAATCAATGATAAGGTTGCCGGAACCTTGTTCACCTTAGTAGATTTTGGTGATGACAGCGATAAGGCGATTTTAGCCCTATGTGCTGCCCTTTTTGCCATTGTGCTTTGGTCAGTGGCGAGTTGGTATTTTGGGATACCAACCAGTGAAAGCCATGCCCTAATTGCAGGGATTAGTGGAGCTGCAATTGCCATCAATCATGGCTTTGATGGACTCAACCCTCATGCTTGGATGAAAGTTATCTATGGTTTGGGGATTTCGATTGGTTTGGGTCTTGTTGCAGGCTACCTAGCAGTAAAGCTAGTGGCATTTATTTTCCGTAATGCCAATAGACGCAGTGTAGGAAGTTTCTTTCAAGGTAGCCAAATTTTTAGTGGGGCGCTTATGGCTTTCATGCATGGCGCCCAAGATGGCCAAAAATTTATGGGGGTCTTTTTATTAGGGATTTTCCTCACGAAAAAAGATAATGTTCTCCCAGAAGGTGTGCCTATGGAGGATGTCGGGGTTCCCCTTTGGATGATTATCCTTTGTTCCCTCTTGATGGCGCTAGGGACTTCTGTAGGGGGTTATCGTATTATCAAGTCTATTGGTATGGATATGGTGCCTTTACGTATGTGGGAAGGTTTCTGTGCCGACTTAGGGGCAAGTTTGGTCTTGCTTTTAGCGTCCTTAACAGGGGTACCGGTCAGTACTACCCACACCAAGACGACTGCCATCATGGGGGTTGGTGCGGCCAAAAGACTTAGTAGTGTCAACTGGATTATGGTGCGTAACATGGTCATGACTTGGATTATTACCTTCCCAGGTTGTGGTTTGATTGGATTTTTAATGGTGTATTTATTTTCATTGATTTTTTAGCAGAAATGAGGCTAACGGATGTTAGAAAAAAAGAAGAAATTTGACTATTTTAATGCCTTTTTATCGATGGCAAAACACGCTAGAGAAGCAGCGGAACTTTTAGATGGGATACTCAGAAAGTACAATCTTTCAGAGCATTTGGAAAAGCATCGTGAAGACATGCGTAATGTAGAACATGCTAGTGACTTGGTGATGTATGACATCATGCATCACATCATGCAGGATTTTATCACACCGATTGAACGTGAAGACATCGTCAATATCGGTCAGAGTATGGACAATGTGACCGATGCCCTTGATGAAATCTTTATGTTTATGCACATGTATCATGTGGAAACCTTAAGAGAAGATACCTTGGAATTTACCAAGCTTTTGGTCAATCATGCCAAGGCCTTAGAGCGTATGGCAGAGGAGTTTACCTATTTTAAAAAATCACGCCATCTCAAAGAACGTATTATTGAGATTAGCAACTTGGAAAAAGAGGGCGATGAGTTGTATTTCTCAGCGATGTACAAGCTCTTTGGCGAGGACTTACCTGGTAAGCAAATCATTATCTGGCGAGATCTTTACAGTCGCTTAGAAGCCTGTAGTGATGCCATAGAACACGCTGCCAAAGCGATGGAAATGGTACTACTTAAAAATGCTTAATTTTTTAAGTTGAGGAGGGAAAGCCTTGGATTTTAACCAATGGAGTACAAAAAAGATTCTTTCACTGGTTGTTATTGTTGTTTTGCTGATTTTTGCCCTGCTTCATCTTATGGACATTATTGATTGGGTCAAGATGGTGTTGGGGATACTCACGCCTTTCATTATTGGCGCAAGTATTGCCTTTGTGATTAATGTCCCAATGCGCTTTTTTGAAGAAAAGGTATTTCGTCATATTAAAAATCCTAAGTTCAAAAAGGTGGAACGTCCTGTTTCTATTATCCTATCTTTTTTGATTGTTTTAGTCACCGTGAG
>CALIQN010000031.1 GCA_938044045.1 uncultured Peptococcaceae bacterium | reverse complement strand
ATATACTACAAAAGGAAGAAATTTTTTGGAAAAACCTTATTTTGCGATAAATATAAGCTACCGTAGCTCAGTTGGTAGAGCAGCTGATTCGTAATCAGCAGGTCGACGGTTCAAGTCCGCTCATCAGCTTTATTTGATAAAAAAGACCGAAGTGAGAAAACTCACTTCGGTCTTTTTTGTATTCAATCTTTTCCTAAAAGCATCATTTCTTGACAGCGTTTATAAACCATTTCAGGCGTTCTATCTGTTCTTCTTGCCACTCCAGTTTCAAGGGCAGCTTTAGCCACTGCCATGGCGACTTGAGGTGCCACATTGGTGTCTAAGCTATGTGGTATAACGCAATCTTTGGAGAGATTTTCACCCACTGCATTTGCTAAAGCATTAGCAGCTGCAATCTTCATTTCTTCATTGATGACGCTCGCCTCTACATCAAGTGCCCCTCTAAAAATTCCTGGGAAAGCCAAGACATTATTCACCTGATTTGGAAAATCGCTTCTACCTGTGCACACCACATAGGCACCTGCCTCAAAGGCATCCTCAGGCATAATTTCAGGTACAGGATTGGCAAGGGCTAGGATGATAGGGTCTTTTGCCATAGATTTTATCATCTCTTTGGTGACCACTCCTGCAACAGAGACACCCAAGAAAATATCTGCACCTTTCATGGCTTCTGCTAGATCACCTTGTCTTTTTTCTTGGTTGGTTACTTTCGCAAGGGCTGCTTTTTCCTTGTTGAGTCCTTCACGTCCCTCATAAATCATCCCTTTGCTATCCACCAAAATGAGATGTTTTACCCCATAATGTAGCCATAATTTGGCAATAGCGATAGCTGCTGCCCCAGCTCCATTGACAACAACTTTAATCTCACTGATGTCACGATGGGTCAATTTAAGGCAGTTTAAAAGGCAAGCTGTTGCAATAATGGCTGTCCCATGTTGATCATCATGGAAAATAGGAATGTTACAAATCGCCTTTAATTTTTCTTCTATTTCAAAGCACCTCGGTGCTGAAATATCCTCAAGATTGACCCCACCAAAGGTAGGCTCTAAGAGCTTGACAAGATGGACAATTTCATCAACATCCTTTGTCCCTACACAAATTGGAAAGGCATCCACCCCACCAAAGGTCTTAAACAGTACTGCCTTACCTTCCATAACAGGTAAACCCGCCTCAGCACCAATATCACCTAAGCCCAAAACTGCTGTCCCATCACTAACAACAGCGACATAGTTTCCTTTATTGGTATAGGTATAAATATCCTTGGGATTTTCATAGATTTTTTTACACGGTTCTGCAACACCAGGAGAATATGCCAGGGTCAAATCTTCTGAAGTTCTCACTTTGACCTTGGAGTGTACAGCGATTTTCCCAACATTATCCTTGTGCATTTTAAGCGCTTTTTGTTCCATACTTTCCATTTGTCATCTACTCCAATGTTCCAAATATTCTATCGCCAGCATCGCCTAAACCAGGCATGATGTAACCATTTTCATTCAAAACTTTATCTCTGGCCGCCAAGTAAATTGGGACTTCTGGATGAGAAGCATTTAAAAACTCTATCCCTCTATCTGCACCTAAAAGCCCGACAAATTTGATTTCTTTGGCACCCTTATCTTTTAGGAAGCTTATCGCATCAACGGCAGAACCACCTGTTGCAAGCATAGGGTCAACCACGATACAAACTGCCTTATCAATATCTGCTGGTAGTTTTGCATAATAAGCTTCTGGCTTAAGGGTAGCTTCGTTGCGTGCTAAACCAATATGACCTACACGTGCATTGGGTAAAAGGGTCTGCAAACCCTCAATCATACCCAAGCCAGCACGTAAAATAGGAATAATCACAATATTGTGTTCATCCACTACCTCACATTGGGCAACACCAATTGGTGTCGTCACTTCAATTTTTTCAGTTTTTAGGTCATTGGTGACTTCATAAGCCATGAGCATCGCCAATTCTTTGACTCTTTGGCGAAACTCATAACTTTTGGTTTCCTTATCTCTTAAGGCAGCAATTTTATGACCAATAAGTGGATGATTAAAAATATGAACCTTACTCATATTTTGCCTCCTAATCTTGATCAGGATAAAGTGGATAGTTATCTGTTAATGCTTTAACACGTGCCTTTGCTTCATCATAAGCCTTGTCCACTAAAACAAGTTTAAAGATTTCAGCAAGTTCTACCATGTCAGCTTCATTCATACCACGTGTGGTCACAGCAGGTGTCCCAAGGCGTATCCCACTGGTGACAAATGGGGTCTCATTGTCAAATGGAATAGTGTTTTTATTACAAGTAATATTGCATTCATCCAAGATAGCTTCCGCCTCTTTACCTGTTAAGCCAACGGATTTGACATCTACTAAAATCAGATGATTGTCTGTTCCACCACTAACCAATCTAAAGCCTTTTTGGCTTAGGGCTTGGGCAAAAGCATTGGCATTTTTGACAACATTTTCAATATAAACCTTAAAATCATCTTGCAAAGCTTCACCAAACGCCACAGCCTTGGCAGCAATCACATGCATGAGTGGTCCACCTTGAATACCTGGGAAAATCGCCTTATCAATTGCCTTGGCAATGTCTTCATGATTGGTAAGGATGAGTCCACCTCTTGGACCTCTCAATGTTTTGTGGGTGGTTGAGGTCACAACATCAGCATAAGGAACAGGATTTTCATGCTTACCTGCTGCTACTAGACCTGCGATGTGTGCCATATCTACCATAAGATAAGCCCCGCATGCTTTAGCGATTTCACTCATTTTTTTAAAATCGATAGCTCTTGGATAAGCACTTGCACCAGCAACAATAAGCTTAGGTTGATACTCTAGCGCAACTTGGCGAAAAACATCATAGTCAATGGTTTCAGTGTCCTTATCAACACCATAATCCGCAAAAGAAAAATAAGTCCCACTGATATTTACCGGGCTCCCATGAGTCAAGTGACCACCATGAGATAAATTCATCCCCAATACCTTATCACCAGGCTTTAAGAGGGCGTAATAGACAGCCAAGTTAGCATTGGCACCACTGTGTGCCTGTACATTGGCAAAAGCTGCGCCAAAAAGTTTTTTTGCACGTTCACGTGCGAGATTTTCCACGATGTCAACGTATTCACAACCACCATAATAACGTTTACTAGGGTAACCTTCAGCGTATTTATTGGTCATCACAGACCCTTGCGCTGCCATCACAGCTTGAGAAGTAAAGTTTTCTGAAGCAATGAGTTCAATTTTGTGTCTTTGACGACCTAATTCCAAATCAATGGCTTCGCTGACTTCCTTATCTGCCTGTGCTAGATAATGCTTTGTATAATTCATTTCCAAACCCCATTTCTCAAATTTCATCACTTCATTATAAGCCAATCAAATCAATAAAGTCCACCCATATAGGTGGACTTTTTAAGTAAACCAGCTATCATGCTAAGATAATTTTTTATTATGTGCTTTGGAAAACTGATAGGCTTTGCCATCACGAAAAAGCACTAGCCTGACACTGCCTGTAAATAAGTCTATATAGTTAAACGAAAGATGACGTAGATTACCATCTTCAGCAGTAGTTTCTATAACAAAAACTTGAGGATAAACCTCTTTTAATATGCCTCGGTAAAGCAAAGTCTTTTTTCGTCCCACATCGGTACTGACCTCTGCACTTAAACCAATAAAATCATGTAGTTTTTCTTGCATGACATGATTTATGGCTTTCATGTCCATAGCGCTTCCTCCTTATAAAAATTTAGCCTATATCTACACTTATTCTTTACTCTAGTTATTATAACTTAAGATATAATTTTTGTCAAAAGTAAATTGACTCTAACTTGGTTAAGTGCTACAATTCCGTTGTATTTCAAGCAATTTAATCCTTTTTTTGGGAGGTTACTATATGAAAAAAATACTCACCTTGACCCTGTTATTGACCTTGTGTCTTTCTGCTTGTGGAACGCCTGAAGTAAATGAAGCCCCATCTGTTCAGGAAACTCCCGAGGTTTCTGAAAAATCACCCCATAATCTCACAGAAGAAATAGGTATTCAATATACTGATAGTCAGTTTAACAATCTGCCAATTAAGGCAACAACTGATGTTTTTGCGATGGATACCGTCATGAACCTCACTGTCTATAGTAAAGATAAAGAAACAGCCAAAAAGGCATTGACTGATGGTGCAAAAATCCTTTTAGAATTGGACAATACCCTCTCAACCAATATCGTTGACAGTGAACTCTATCAACTCAATAAACTTGGCAATATGGCTTTAGGTGAGGATGGTAAAGCACTGATGAAATCTGCCAAAACCTTTTACCAAAAAACAGATGGCATTTTTAATATCGCCATCTATCCCCTCGTCAAAGCTTGGGGCTTTACAACCAACAGTTTTCAAGTCCCTAGTAAGGAAGAAATTAAAAAACTTCTCCCCTTAACTAACTTAAATGATGTCCATTACGATGAGAACACAGGTATCGTTGACTTTGAAAAAAAAGGAATGGGGATTGATTTTGGTGGGATTGCCAAAGGCTATGCCAGCCAAAAAGTCATTTCTAAATTTAAAGAGGATGGTATCACCTCTGCACTCATTTCCCTTGGGGGCAATGTCCATCTCTTGGGCAAAAAGCCAACAGGTAAAAACTTTGTTGTCGGCATCCAAGACCCAAATAATCCAGAAGAATATTTTTGCACTATCCAGTCAAATGATGAATCCATCATCACCAGTGGTGCCTACCAACGTTATTTTGAAAAAGATGGACGCCTCTATCACCATATTATTGACCCACGAACCGGTGAACCGTCCAATCAAGACTTAACTTCGGTGACAATCATCTCTAAAGATTCTACCCTAGCCGATACCTACTCCACCACCCTCTATATCCTTGGCAAGGAAAAAGCCATCGCTTATTGGAAGGCACATAGTGATGAATTTGACATGGTACTCGTAGATAAGGATAATAAAGTCTATATCAGTGAACCACTTGCCTTACGCTATCAAGATAATAACTTTGCTACCCCACAAATTATCAAAAAGTAGGAAACGCATGAAAAAAGAAAAAATTTGGATTGGACTGATTGCCCTCGTGTTACTTCTCTCCTTAGGTGCAAGCTACCTTATCAATCAACAACATCAAGAAGAAAAAATTGCCACAATTAGCTTAAAGGGCAAGGTGGTAAAAACCATTGATTTAGAAAAGGTAGAAAAACCCTATACCTTTAAACTAGACACAGGGGAAGGACACTACAATACCATCGCTGTTGATAAGGGTAATATCAGTATCATCGAGGCAGACTGCCCTGACCAACTCTGTGTCCATCAAGGTAAAATCACCGATGGACTCAAGCCCATTGTCTGCTTACCCCATGAACTGGTCATACGAATCAATGGCGAAGTCCTAGAGGGTGGGCAAACTCACCAACATGAAGACACCGAGGCAACAGTCGATACCATTGTGCAATAGGAGGTATTATGTCTACAAAACGTCTAACTGTAGTGGCACTCTTTACCGCCATCGCCTTGATTATCTTTGTCATCGAGGCTCAACTGCCCCCTTTAGCACCCATCCCTGGGATTAAGCTGGGGCTGGCGAATATCGTCAGCCTCTTTGCCCTATTTTGGCTTGGCAAAAAGGAAGCCTTTATGATTCTAATCTTGCGTATCATCCTTGGGAGTATCTTTTCAGGACATGGAGCAACCTTTCTCTATAGCTTATCAGGTGGGCTACTCTCCTTTATTATTATCTTGATTTTTTATCGTACCTTTTCCATCAAAGCACTCTACATTCCATCAATTATCGGTGGGCTATTTCACAATATTGGTCAATTAAGCTGTGCCATTTTCATCTTGGGTGAACCTCGGCTCTTGACCTACCTGCCAGTACTTTTAATCTCAGGTATCTTGACCGGCTTATTTACAGGTCTATGTGCCCAATACCTCATCAACCATAATCATTTTCTCCAAAAGCCTTTTACAGACTGACCATCTAAATAAAAAGCTGGTGTCTTGTAGCAAACCAATCCTATATTGGAATCCTACAAGACACCAGCTTTTCTATTTTAGAGCATCTAAAGTACTACCCTAGTTCATCCTCTGTAAATTCAAATAGCTCTTCCACAGTGACATCAAAGACCTTGGCAATCGCCATTGCCAATTTCAAGGAGGGATTGTATTTGCCATTTTCTAAGTGAATAATCGTTTCTCGTCTCGTGTTGACCATCTCAGCAAGCTCAGCTTGCTTGTAATTTGCCCTTTCACGATATTCTTTTACCTTGGTGACTAGAGCCATCTCATACCCCTTTGATATCCATAATGATGAATAGAACGGTACGCAAAATCGAAAGCCCAAAAATTGCGCCAACGATAATCCAACCCATCGTCGCTGTAGAAATGGCATCCACATGGCCTAAAATCCCACCCAAGTAAGCCGTAACTGCCATCACAATCACTAAGACTTTCAGACAAATCGAATCACAACGCCTTAAGTTTTCTTCGGCGAGTTCATCTATCCCCTCTTTTTTATATTTATTGATTCTTATGGCTTGCTGTGCAAAAAATATAAGCAACATCAAGGCACCTATACTTTGAATGGTTTGATAATAATCTTGCCAATCTGTCCTTGACCACATCCAATAATAACCTGCCAAAAAAATAGCAAAGACTACCTTGCTGGCGACAAGCTCCCTTAACGATACTTTTTTACCCATAATCAAATCCTCCTTATTCCCTCTCTTTAAAAAGAGATGTATTTCGCACTTCATGTTATGAATATATCTCTTTTTAGAAAGACTGTCAAGATAAATGTTAGAAATATTTCACATTTTATGCTATAAACATCTTTGACAAGCCCCATCCTTTGCCAAACACTCAATAAAAAAGCAAGCAAAACGACCATCGTTTTGCTTGCCAGATTGTTTTATCCTATACATTAAGCCTTGCTAAATCTTATCTCTTACCTAAGCTATAGAGCGCCTGAGCCTCATCTTCCACAAAAAAGATATCATTTCCAGTATTGCATTCATGGATAAAATCTTTTAGTGCCTTGCTCTCATAAGCAGAAAAATCACCAATTATCGCTAATTTCATTTTATAATTTATCAGTTTTTGCAATATACCCCCAGCAATTTTAGTGCTTAAGTCAAAGAAGTCTTTTGCAAGATTATCCTTGTCAATTATAATTTTATTTTCACCTGTTTCATATGCTATACTCATAAAGACATCTAGGGCAGATTGTTCGTCTGATAGTATAATAGACTTGTCTTCAAGGCGTACAACCACCACTCCATTATCCAAGGTGATGATGCTATAATTCACTAAAATTCCTCCTAAATGATTGAAGCACAATATTTTCTTTTTTACATTTTTGCTATATAACACCTAGTGTTGCATTTATCACTAAACTTTCTATTGATAAAAAATTAAGGAGCCTAAGCAATGAATCTCACTTTAAAAAACACCTTTAAAAAATATGAAACCATGGCAGAAGTGCTTATGAACCAACTCTTTGCGCTACTAAAAGCCCTAGATGCGCTTGAAAAAGAAATTTTTGAGCGTAATCATGCCCTAACGCTAGAAAAACCTTCCCTCAACATCCCCTCCCATCAAGTCCATCCTAACTGGCATGCCCTAATGGAAGAGTACGAAGAGCGTTTTAAAGCCATTTTAGAAGGCAAGGTCACTGAAAAGCTCCTCTCAAGAGGCTATGCCACCCAATACAGCCAGCCCAGTGAATATGCTTATCTAGATGATGAGGCCTTTAGTGTCGACTTTACCATGCGCAAGGCAGATATGGCGACCATCATCATCCACTATCAACAAGCCCTTGAGATGAAGCATAAATTCGTCCTCAGATTGATTGATGGCAAGTGGCTAGTGGACGAAAAATACTATGGCTTTGAAAATGAAGACACCTGGCACTTAGATAGAATGTGAAACAAAAATTTTTAAGATAAAGCGAGCGAAATACTATGGAATGGCTAGAACGAAAAAAACGCAAACAAAAGTGCAAGGTGCACTTTGATGAGGATAGTTTCCACGTGGAGGAGGCTCTCCTTGCCCCAGTCCATCTCATGGATAATGAAAGCAGTAGTAATCAGGAATATGATTTTTATCTTCAGACCTCATACGATACCTACCTACTTCGGCTCATCAATTGTGAAGAAAAATCTGTCAGCATTTGTCCTGCCAATAAAGGTGGCATCATCTACATTGTATGCCATTTGCCGATCCATAAAGATAGGCTTTCTTCCACGATTCAAACCGTCCTTCACCAGCTCAAACCCTATGGCTTTCCCAAGCTCGCCAATCCCAAAGAGACCATCACCATTACCCTACCATCTTAAGCGAAAAAATCATAAGGAGGTATTCACATGTCCATCGAAAAGTATTGGGGCGATTATCTTGGTGGGACAGATGATAGTCTGACACTCCTAGACTATCTGCTCGATAAACAAAAAAGCACCCTCAGCCTAGAGGAAATCTTCCAAGATACAGGCTTAAAGCACCTAAAGGGCAATTTTTGCACTTCACCTAAGCTCTACTATACTGATACCAAGGGTATCGCCTACGACTTTTACTATGCCATTGATTTGATAGGCGACCTCGCTCTCCTGATGTTAGAATCTATGCGCAAGGGAACTATTGCCTTGGGTGAATTAATGGCTACTCAAACCAAAGACACCCTTTGCCTGACCTTCACAGAATCAGAAAGGCTAATGATGATTGACGCACTCGCCCATTTTGCTGAGCATCCAACGCTCTACGATATCTATGAGGTATTATCTGATGAGGAACTGCAGGAAATGGCAGAGGTGTATGACAGTCTCCGTCAAGAATTATGCCAATACTCGGCACCTGATGTTACAATAAAGTAACGAACACTTAACCTCATCTATTTAAAAATTTCCAATTACTATGGAGGTACCTTAAAATGTGCCCTTATTGTGAGAATATTCCACTGGTTGATAAGATAAAAAGCCCAAAGCATTATGAGGCAGTTATCACCTCAATCACCGAACTCGTCCAAGAAAAGCAATTTATCTTAGTCGATGGCACCTGTCCCCTTGGCCATCATCAAGTCAACCAGAAGTGGGTTGATGACATCATCTACCATGTCATCCAATGCCCTAAGTGTCAACAAGCCTTTACCTGTGTTGTCAATACCTATCGAGGTGGAGGACAGTTTAAAAAAGGGTGATAAGATAAAAGGAAGGCGTCAATCCAATGGATTGACACCTTCCTTTTGTTGTACACACCTATAGTTTTGTTTAGTTAAAAAATCTATTACGCTCCTTATCAATGATAGGATAGATTATATAATCTTTTAGTTCATCCTCAGAGACTAATTCTACTGCTGTCATCTCTTGAAATTCCTCTATCATTTTTATCAATTCAGTTTCTATACCAACAACCGTAGCAGTATCTGAATCAATATATCTTTTTAGTTTTTCAAAATATTTATCCCCTTCATCTATTCTTATATAACCTGAATAAAGTGCTAATTTGTTAATCCATTTACACAACTTATTCTTTCCTTCTTCATTACACCTACCATATTTATCTTCTATTGTTTTCCTCATTTCTCTTATATTCTTGTAAAACGCCTCTCTCTCACATTGCAAATAATCTTTATTACCACATAGAAATTGATTATCAATTTTTCTATAAATGTATCTTTTGTCACTACCCTGCTCATAATAAAGAAATGCTGTATTCATCATCTTACTATAGAATCTATCACTAATACGATATGCTATAATTACAACTACTAAATTAATAGCTACTACTATCCCCAAACGTAAAATATTCTCTAGGAAATCCATATTTAACTGCAAATATTTATTTAAAGACTTCATATCCAACCAATCTAACGAAATACAAAGTGCAAGTGGATTGAAGGCCGTACAATAGTATAATATCAATTTTAGTTTAGTAAAATCTGTTAAGATAGCTTTCCTGTGATTGCCTTTACTTTTTTTACTAAAGAAGCAGAAAACAACCAATAGGAAGAAGAAAACAAGAAATAGGAAAAGCACAATATAGAACCACGGTGACTTTAATAAACACAGAGATTCTTTTAAGGAGCGATAATCAATATGTTTCAAAATCAAAGCACAAAGTTCTATAAACAAAATATAGCTAACAAAACCGAAACTATATCCATAAATTAATTTAAAAAACCAATCTTCTATTTTTTCCTTAGTTTTTATTTTTTTTATATCTTCAAAAATTATTCTTCCGACATCACTTTGTACTAATACATATAAAAGATGTACAAACCATATAAAAAAATACAACCAGCCAATGGGGCTACCTATATTTTTTGCATCTATCTTAGCTATCCCAATCTCCTTTACGAAAAAGCTTACTAAAACGCTAAGAATTTCAGTACAACAGTAATACAGTATTATATTACTAATAATCATGCACATGTAATCCCTAGTTAATTTAAATATTTTAGACCTTACATGTTGACTTTGTTGTTTGAAATTTGTAAGACTATATCCAACATGACTTCCCCAATCCTGGTTGATGAAATTTTTATTACTTATAATAGCAGCTGCCAGAGTTATAATAGCAGCTGTCAGAGTTATAATAGCACCCAAAAAAGATGAGTCTGATGAAAAATTTTCCAACATCCCAACCCCCTTTATCTACACTTTATCCCTACGCTCTCCCCCACCCTACCTTGACAGTTAAAGGTATACTGGAGAACTTGCATCTGAGTATCAAAGCCTACTGTATTATAAAAGGCGATAGCCTCTTCGTTCTCCATCTCTTCCGTATCGACAAAGACAGCTTTGACCTGATGATTTTGGGCATAGTCTAGTAAGAAATTTACCAGTTTTTTGCCTATGTTTGGATATTGCCTCTTAGCCCTATACGCTATTAACTTGAGTATAGGGGCTTTTTATTTTTTCAACGCTATAAATCACTTGCACTACCACTCTACAGCCTATTTGGTAAAAACAAGCGCCCAATCCCATAGCTCAGGAACGCTCGCCTGCTCAAAAAGATTTTGAACCAAGGTCTTTGCCGCTTCCTCACTTAAGCCATCCTTGCCATAAATCAAAGTTTCATAGCCCTCTTCATTGCTTGTAGCAATTTCAAAGTGAAAGTATTTTGGATTTTTATCTTGGCAAACTTGCACAAAGGTTACATTACGTCCAAATTCTTGGGTTTGGATTGGTTTTGGTGGCGTTAAAACGATAAACGTCACCACACCATTTTTTATCAAGGTGAGTTGGGCGAAAATCTCACTTAAGGCAAAAACTTTTTTTAATGTGCCATCACTATTGAGCATCCAGTCAGCTGTCCTCTTATCCGACTTCCCAAAAGATGTTTTCTCCTCATGATCAGCGTGATAGCTTTCTCTATAGTCTTGATGCGCTATAGCCTTAAGCGCTTCTGATTTTATCAAAGCATTTTTTGCAATGATGGCAATAAGGAGAGGCGCCACAAATAAAGGAGAAGCAAGGGCAGCACTGAAAATGGCTAAGCCTTTCATCTGTGTTTTTGAGTGGCTAGTTTCGGCAATACCATTTAAAAGACCTG
>CALIQN010000030.1 GCA_938044045.1 uncultured Peptococcaceae bacterium | reverse complement strand
TGAGTTACGAACGCCACTCATGTCTATACAAGGTTATACCGAGGGATTAAAGTATGGTGTGATGAAAGATAAGGAGAAAACTTATGATATTATTTTGAAAGAAACAGAAAAAATGACCAATTTAGTCAATGAAATTTTGTCTCTCACTAAATTTGAATATGCCAAACCCAATAGGGTGAGTGTGAAAATAGAAGATATTTTAAATATTTGTATTAATAGTTTTATCCATCAAATCAAGCAAAAGGGTCTAGTATTGGAAGTTGATGTAGAAGATGACTTAGATGTTCTAGTGGATGAAGTGATGTTAGAAAGAGCGATTTCAAACTTAATTTCTAATGCAGTAAGATATGCACAAACAAAGATTGCTATTGTTGTGAAACAAGAAAATGATATCATTTCTTTTCATATCATTGATGATGGTAAGGGTATTAATGAAAAAGACAAATCACATATATTTGAGCGCTTTTATAAAGGCGAAGGTGGTAATTTTGGTATAGGACTTTCTTTGGCCAAAGAATTGATAGAAAAAAATAGCGGGAAACTTTATCTAACGGATAAGGTAGATCAGACTGAATTTATCATTGAGTTACCGATACATTAAAAGATATTTTTGCCACAGTTCTGCCACAGATTTCTTGCAAAATTAGGGCGACTTTTCCTAAAATTTGATAGTATACTCCTCATCAAGATAGGTGATGGTACTTATCTTGATTGCTAGATAAAAACGAGATAAAAGGAAGGTCGAGTACAATGAAGATGAAAATACAGAAATTAAACACATTATTATTACTAAGCATAATGGCAGCAACGACAATGACGAGCTTTAGCATCAATGCTGATGAGCTTAGAGATCAATCTCAAGATTATCAAGTGATAGAAGAAAATGTGATAGACACTGACGATGTCGGTATGGAATCTTATATCACAGGTTTAACCATGTTGACCGAGCAAGAAAAAGCACAGCTTCTTGAAACAGAACAAAAATTGAAAGAAGATTTTAAGACTTTGGATAGAATCTATCAGACTTTAGATGACAGGCTAGATCAAGCTCTTCAAGGACTTGATCTCGAAAAGATGTATGATGATGTGATGGGTAAAAATGAATCACTTTGGAAGAAATTAGAGGATAATCTTACCTCAGAACAGGAAGAAGTAGCGGATGAAAGAGCCTTTATCAAGGCTTCTAAAGCTTTAACTGAGGCAGAAAAAGACACCTTACTGAAGGAGGTGGAAGAGCGAGAAAAACTAGACAAAATTTTTGAGGAAAAAGAAGCTGAAGTTTTAAGAGAGAACAGTGTACTTGTAGAACAAGCTGAAAAAATTGAAGAAAAAATTCAGGCAGAAGATGCTAAAAATCAAAGTATTTGGGATAAAGTAGCTCAGTATGAAGTCATCGATGAAGATGAATTGTACTAGACCATAACCCTAAAAAGCTTTCCTCCAACTATACAACTATTACAAAAAACAAGGTATACTAAAACAAATTAGTATACCTTGTTTTTTAAGCTATTCATAGGAATGATTAAGGTCTATAATTATTGGCTATATTAGAGGAGGACAGCAAAATGGAAACCATATTTTGGTTGTTTCCTATTATTTTTATGCTTCATGAGATGGAGGAAATAATAGGGTTTAGACTATGGTTGGATAATAATAGTACCATCGTTGAAAAATATAAGAGACTTTCAAGCTTGTCTCAAAACTTTAGCAATGAGGGCTTTGCACTGGCTGTCCTAGAAGAGTATCTATTATGTATTACAATAACAGGTATCAGTGTTTTTCTTAAGATATACCTTGTTTGGATTGGTGCCTTTATTGCTTTTTCTTTACATTTACTTATTCATATCATTCAAAGTGTAATTATTAAAAAGTATATCCCTACATTAATTTCAAGTATTGTTCTTCTGCCAATCAGTATATTTCTAATCAGTAGGGTTATCTTAGCTTTTGGTTATACAGCTTTTCAGATAGTCATTTCATCTGTAGCGTGCATTATTATCATGGTGCTGAATTTGATTTTTGTACATAAAATCATGCAAAAGGTAAGTGAAACGCTCAAAAATAGATAGTGTTTTAAATACAAAAAGCAAGGCAGTTTTATTACTGCCTTGCTGAAGGATTAAAAGTTTATCAATACAGCGTATTATTAAACAATTTCAATTAGACATGTTCTAAATTGGTGTACACATTTTGGACGTCATCGTCATCTTCTAGAGCATCAAGAAGTTTTTCCATAAGTGCCATTTTATCATTATCCAGAGCTTGGTAGGTTTGTGGAAGCATGGTAATTTCCCCAGAAATGATTTCTAGATTTTTTTCTTCAACAGCACTTCTGACATCAGAATAAACTTGTGGTTCTGTGATAACTTCATAATAACTGTCTTCACTGGAGAAATCTTCAGCGCCTGCCTCTAAAACAAGCTCCATAACTTCATCTTCAGAAAGAGGGCAACCTTCTTTGTTGATTGCAAGAGCACCTTTTCTATCAAACATGAAGCTAACACAACCAGCAGTGCCTAGGTTACCGCCTCTTTTGTCTAATTGATGACGAACATTACCAGCAGTACGGTTTTTATTATCAGTTAGGGCTTCAATAATGATGGCAACTCCACCAGGACCATAACCTTCATAGGTGATATGTTCATAATTTTCCATATCACCGCCACCGACCCCTTTTTTTATCGCACGGTCAATGTTATCATTGGGCATATTATCAGCTTTAGCTTTTTCAATAGCTAGTTTGAGGGCAGCATTGTATTCTGGTACGCCGCCACCTTGTTTTGCAGCAACAGTGATGTTTCTAGCATGCTTGGTAAAAGCAGCAGAACGTTTACTGTCCATTTTATTTTTTTTACCTTCAATATTATGGATACGACCCATTTCTATCACTCCATTTCTGTTTAACAGAAAAATTATAACATTTCGATCAAACTCATGCAATCAATAGGAGGAAAAGAATGATAGCATTTAAAAAAGTCAGTTTCAATCAATATTTTAGAGATTTAAAACAATGTGATGAGACGATTTCAAAAGAGCAGGCAAAAGCTTACTATGAAAGTATTGTTTTACCTGTTAGGGCAACACAAGCCTCAGCAGGCTATGATTTTTCTTTGCCAATGTCAATTACGGTGGCACCAAATACTTCTATTTTGGTGCCGACGGGTATTCGTTTGGCGTTGGAGAGTGATTTGGTTTGCCTTTTAATGCCAAGAAGTAGTTTAGGGATGAAATATGGAATGTCTTTAGATAATACCATAGGGGTTATTGATGCAGATTATTTTGAGGCAGAGAATGAAGGCCATATTATGGCAAGGCTGACTTTTAAGGGGATACAGGCACCTTTGACCTTAAAAGCGGGAGAACGCTTTATGCAAGGTGTCATTGTACAATACCATCAGACAGATGATGATAATACTATAGAAAGTCGCCATGGTGGTTTTGGTAGTACTGGAAAGTAAAGGAAAAAATTTGGAGTAACTACAAAATGATACATCTTTCAGAGTATAATTCTCCACTAGGAGACATCTTACTAGCGGCGGAAGGAGAGGCTTTGATTGGTTTATGGCTAAGGGGACAACATCCTGATAAATTTTTGATTGATGAGAAGACCATCTTTCGAGAATCTGAAGCGATAAAAAGGGCAAAATGGTGGCTCGATTGCTATTTTACGCATCAAAAGCCAGACCTAAAAGAGCTCATTTTAGCACCAAGAGGCACAAGGTTTCGTCAGATGGTTTGGAAGTTGTTACTAAAGATACCGTATGGACAGATGACAACTTATGGAGAATTGGCAAAAGAGGTCGCATATAGTTTAAACAAGCCCAAGATGTCAGCCCAAGCGATTGGTGGTGCTGTAGGACAAAATCCTATCTCTATCATTATTCCCTGTCATCGTGTTGTGGGCTATAACGGAAATTTAACAGGTTATGCAGGGGGCTTACCTTTAAAAATTAAATTATTAGCACATGAGGGTGTCTCCGTAGAAAAATTACACTTGCCTAAGAATTATGGTAAAATTAGCAAGAATTTAGAACTGTAAATTTATCATAGTTGTATCAGTGAAAAAGTGACTAGATAGCTTTACCTAGTCACTTTTATAATAGATACCAATGGTATCAAAACGATTTTCAATAATCCTTGTGATGATACTATAGTTGTATTATTATAATAAAAAAAAGAGGAAAAGCTGATAAATAGTAGCTAGTAAAGCTTATTTTTTAAATCTTTAAGAGGATATTCTCTCAACTGTTGTGCGAATAAATCAAATAATTGTAAAATTTTATTTGACAATTTTCCAAAAATGGTTATAATCTTACTAAATATTTAAAAAACGTTGATCAGGAGTAGTAAGTTTGGCTTGAAGCAAAGAGAGCTATCGGTTGGTGTGAGATAGCCTTCAAAATAAACTGAACTCGCCTTGTGAGTTGCTTTATTTTACTAAAGCCGGTTTATCGCCGTTATTGATAAGAGTGGTCAGTAATGACAAGTAGAGTGGTACCGCGGAAGAATCTCTTTTCGTCTCTAGATGAGATGGAAGGAGATTTTTGTTTATATAAGGAGGATTTTGAGATGAGCGATAAGGTAATTATTTTTGATACAACTTTGCGTGATGGAGAACAAGCACCAGGCTGTAGTATGAACTTAAAAGAGAAACTAGCTGTAGCCCACCAATTAGCAAGATTGGGTGTGGATGTTATTGAAGCAGGCTTTCCAGTTGCGTCCCCTGGTGATTTTGAAGCAGTAGAAAAAATTGCTACAGAGGTAAAGGGGCCTACTATTTGTGGGCTTTGTCGTGCCAATAAAAAAGACATTAAAGTTTGTGCTGATGCCATTAAAAATGCTGAAAAGAGACGTATTCATACGTTTATTGCAACTAGTGATATTCATATGAAATTTAAACTCAAAAAAACACCTGACGAAGTGGTTGCAATTGCAACTGAGGCAGTCAGTTATGCTAAAACTTTTACAGATGATGTGGAATTTTCTTGCGAAGATGCTGCAAGAAGTGAGATCAGCTTCTTACAACGTATTATTGAAGCAGCTATAGGCGCAGGAGCGACAACCATCAATTTACCTGATACAGTTGGCTATATGTTGCCATGGGTCTATCAAGACTTTGTTAAGCAGGTTATTGAGGGTGTGCCTAGTCGTGATAAGGTCATATTTAGCGTCCATTGTCATGATGATTTGGGCTTAGCTGTTGCCAATTCCTTGGCTGCCTTAAACAGTGGTGCAAGACAGATAGAAGGCTCTATCAATGGGATAGGCGAGCGTGCAGGCAATGCAGCCATAGAAGAAGTGGTAATGGCAATCCATACAAGAGCCGACATTATGAAGGTAAAAACAGACATTAACCTTAAAGAAATCTACAATACTTGTCAATTGGTTAGCCGTACCACTGGGATGTCTATTCCAAATAACAAGTCTATTACAGGTAAAAATGCTTTCTTGCATGAATCAGGTATTCATCAAGATGGGGTACTAAAAGAGCGTAGTACTTATGAAATTATGAATCCAGAGACAATAGGCATCAAAGTGGACAATCTTGTCTTGGGCAAGCATTCTGGTAGACATGCTATTTCCAGTCGTTTAGAAACCCTAGGTTATCACCTCACAGAAGAGGAGCTTAATAAGACCTTTGAAAGTTTCAAAAAACTTTCTGATAAGAAAAAAGAAGTCTTGGATGATGATTTGATTGCCCTTGTGATGGATAAGGCCTTACATGAAAAAGCACAATTTACTTTTAGCCATTTACATGTTTTTTCAGGGACAGATCTTACTTCCACAGCGACCTTAGGGATAGAACATGAGGGCGTTATTAAAGAAGTGGTTGCCCTAGGAAAGGGACCTGTCGATGCTGCCTATGAGGCGGTGGATTTGTATTTTGACTCTATCTTAGAGGATCGTGTGATCTTAGAAGATTTTCGTATAGGAGCAGTCACGCCAGGTCAGGATGCCCTAGGTCAAGTACGTGTCAAAATCAGTTATAAGGGTGTGACGGTAAAGGGGACAGGACTCAGTGTCAATATTTTAGAAGCTTGTACCAAGGCTTATGTTGATGCAATGAATCGAGTGGTAACTTTAGTCAAGAAAAATTAATAAAGGGGTGTTTAAAATGGGAATGACAATGACACAAAAAATCATTGCTTTTCATGCTGGCTTGGAGGAAGTACATGCAGGGCAGTTGGTCAGTGCAAAGGTGGACATGGTACTGAGTAATGACATTACAGGACCAGTTGCCATCAAGGAAATGAAGAAAAATGGGATGGATAAAGTTTTTGACCGTAGTAAAATTGCCATGGTACCTGACCATTTTTCACCAGCTAAAGACATTAAATCAGCAGAACAATGTAAGATCTTGAGGGATTTTGCGAAAGAACACCAGATTGAGCATTATTATGAAGTCGGTAAAATGGGTGTGGAGCATTGCCTCTTACCTGAACAAGGTGTTGTTGGACCAGGTAACCTTATTATAGGCGCTGATAGTCATACTTGTACTTATGGTGCTTTAGGTGCTTTTTCTACAGGTATGGGCTCTACGGATATTGCTGCTGCGATGTATTCAGGGGAGACTTGGCTTAAGGTACCAAGTGCCATTAAAGTGGAAATTGTGGGCAAGCCAAGTAATTCATGGATAAGTGGTAAGGATGTTATCTTATACCTCATTGGTCAAATTGGGGTAGATGGTGCCTTATACGAGTCTTTAGAATTTTGTGGTGAGGGTTTACAGTACCTCTCTATGGATGGTCGCATGACAATTGCCAACATGGCAATTGAGGCAGGTGCTAAAAATGGTATTTTCCCAGTAGATGAGTTAACATTGGCGTATATCAAAGATCGTTATCATGGTGAAGTAAGCGTCTTTTCAGCTGATGAAGATGCAGAGTACACTAAACATATTATCATTGATTTAAGTACCCTTGACTTACAAGTCGCTTTTCCACATTTACCAAGCAATACACACGAGGTTGGCGCCATTGAGAAGATAGCAATAGACCAAGTAGTCATAGGTAGTTGTACCAATGGACGTATTGAAGATATGCGCATAGCTGCTAAGTTACTTGAAGGGAAAAAGGTAGCAGACTACTTACGATTAATCGTTATTCCTGGTACGCAAGAGATTTATGACACTTGTGTGAGAGAAGGTATTGCCAGCATTATTATTGAAGCAGGAGGAGTGTTCAGTACACCAACCTGTGGGCCATGCCTTGGAGGGTATATGGGCATCCTGGCAAAAGGCGAAAGAGCTTTATCAACAACCAATAGAAATTTTATCGGTAGGATGGGTGACCCGGAAAGTGAAGTTTATCTTACCAGTCCAGCAGTCGCAGCAGCAAGTGCAGTCAAAGGCTATATTGTTAGCCCAGAGGAGGTTTAAACTATGGCAAAGGCAAGAGTATGGAAAGTTGGAGATAATATTGATACCGATCTTATTATTGCAGCGCGATATTTAAATGATGCTAGTGAAGAAAATATGAAAGCCCATTGTCTTGAGGATGTCATCAGTGATTATGCTCAAAAAATCACTAAAGGCGATATTTTAGTTGCAGGCAAAAACTTTGGTTGTGGAAGCTCTCGTGAACATGCGCCTTATTCTATCAAGGTGGCAGGGACGAGTTTGGTGATTGCTGAAAGTTTTGCACGTATTTTTTACCGTAATGCGATCAATATCGGTTTGCCTATTATTGAATCCAAAGAAGCCTCTGAAAAAATTGATGATGGAGATGAGCTTGAGGTTGATACTAAGCTTGGTGTCATCACAAACTTAACCAAAAATGAAACCTATCAAGTAGAAAGTTTTCCACCGTTTATAGAAAAAATTGTACAGGCTGGCAATCTTATGAATTATGTCAAGGAAAAGGAGCAATTATGAATAAGATTTTAGTGCTAAAAGGCGATGGTATTGGGCCAGAAATCGTCGAAGCGACACAACTTGTTATGGATAGTGTTAAAACCAAGCTAGGGCTAGCCTATGAATGGGTAGAAGGTGATTTTGGTGGTGCTGCCTATGATAAATATGGTCAGCCTTTTCCAGAAGAGACAAAAGCTTTGCTA
>CALIQN010000029.1 GCA_938044045.1 uncultured Peptococcaceae bacterium | reverse complement strand
AGATAAAGTGGCATATAGCCATGATCTGTACCTATATCAGCCAACTTTGAACCTTGTGGCACAAAATCAGCTATTTGCGCTAAGCGCCTAGATAAACTCATCACAATTCACATCCTTATTGAGCCATTTTAACAAAAAAAGGATAAAAAGGCAAAATTTCATCAGCCTCACCACAAGCACTTTATAATGATTTATTAGTTGAAGTAAGGCCAATTAAATAAACAAGGCACCCTACAATAGGGTGCCTTATCACTTCAAGTATTTATTTTATTTTCACTTGTAAAACTTTATATTATATTAGGCTCTATCACCACATAAATTTAATTACACTATTCTAAAGTTAAAAGCAAGCCCATTTTAAAACGCTTAGTTGCTTTAACAGTATGAAGGCCGCCCTTAGCGAAATGAAAATTTTCACCTGCTTTTATCAGATGCTCTTCTCCTTCATAGCCAATTATTGCCTCACCATCTAGGGCAAAAATCAAAGCTTCACCAGGTGCAGCATGCTCAGAAAGACCTGTTCCAGAATCAAAGGCCATAATCACGAACTTCATCTTGTCATTATGGACAATATCCATATTAACAATCTTGCCTTCTTGGTAAGGAATAAGTTCCCCGAGACCAAATACTTCACCTGCTTTTACAACATTATTCATAATATCCTCCTTTTGAATTGAAACTTCTGTATAAACGGCACCTTGTGATGTGCGAATACCTACTGCTCTATCTATTGGTGTGAGTATGCAATCCCTAGTCTCTAATTTTTTAAGAAAACCATTATCTCCATAGACTTCAATACTTCCTGAGAGTACAACAATTAACTTATGATAAGGATAAATTTCAGCACTAATATCCGTGTGTTCTGCTAAAGAAAAATAGATGATATCGTTTTTCCCATTATTATAGATTTCTTTTGACACTGTGCATCCCTCAATAGATGGATTATCTCTTGCAATAGAAAATACCTTTCCAATCTTTTCTCTCATCGTTATCCCTCCTACTGCTTGACTTGATAGATAAAGTTTACTACAATACAAATGCTATTTATGTTGTTAAAACAACGAAAGAAGGTTTTTTTATGAATTATTTGTTTCTAGCCAATACACCATTATTTCGTGGTATCCAACCAAGTGAAATAGAACAATTGCTTACATGCTTAAATAGTAGAAAAAAACAATATAAGAAAAATGAAATTATTTTCTGTGCTGGCAGTCCTGTACATGAAATTGGCTTAGTATTATCTGGAAGCGTTAATATTGTTGTAAACTTCTATTGGGGCACTAGCCATATCTTTGGTCATATAGAAAAAGGCGCTATATTTGCAGAAAATTATGCTGCTATACCAGGCAAAGAGCTACTTTGTGATGTCTTAGCTACTGAACCTACTGAAATTCTCTTCCTTAATTTGAATCAATTATTAACTCTTTGTCAAAAAACATGCCATTTTCATCAAAAACTTGTACATAATCTTGTTTTTATCTCTGCCCAAAAAAGTTTAAACCTTTCTAGCAGAATGATGCACATCGCACCAAAATCAATACGAGAACGTCTACTTTCCTACCTATCAGAACAAGCTATGATAAATGGAAATACTCATTTTACAATCCCCTTTGATCGACAACAACTTGCTGATTATTTAGGCGTCAATAGAAGTGCTATGTCTAATGAACTCAGTAAAATGCAAAAAGATGGTCTAATCCATTTTAAAAAAAATGACTTTATCTTAAATAGCTCATCTTCATAGTAATAAAAAGAGAGCGACTACCTTCGGCAGTCGCTCTCTTTTTATTAAGCCTATTTTTTAAAATGCTTTTTTGCAAATTCCATATCTTGAACCAATTCTACCGTTCCTAGATAATTTTTATTCTGATCTCTGAGTGCCATATAAGTGACTAACATTGTTT
>CALIQN010000028.1 GCA_938044045.1 uncultured Peptococcaceae bacterium | reverse complement strand
ACCTTGACTAAGCAAGGTTATATCAAAAAGACCAAGTTAAGCGATTATGATACCAATCGCAAAGACGGTATCAACGCTATCCGTCTAGAAGAGGGGGATGAGCTTATCGCTGTTCGTCTTACCGATGGTCAAGAAGAAATCATGCTCATCACAGAAGATGGCTATGCGGTGCGTTTTAATGAGGACAATGTCCGTCCAACAGGACGAGTGGCAAGAGGGGTCAGAGGGATCAACCTTAGAGCGGATGATAGGGTCGTCTCTATGGAAAGTGCCAGCCAAAAAGGTAGCCTTTGCATTATCAGTGAAAATGGCTATGGCAAGCGTACAGCCCTAGAAGAATATGCGACCACCAAAGCTCGTGGGGGCAAGGGTGTCATCACCTTTAAAGTCAGTGAAAAGACAGGCAAGGTTGCTGCCGGTCTTGTTGTCCTAGAGGGTGAAGAAGTCATGGTGATCTCTAAAGAAGGCACCTTAATTAGACTCTCTACCAGTGATATTTCCATCTTTAGTCGCAATACCCAAGGGGTCAAAGTTATGCGCCTAGGTGATGGTGACAATGTTATTGCTGCTGCTCGTATCGCTGGAGAAGACAATTAAAGAAAAAAGACTAGCCTAGGCTAGTCTTTTTTATTGATTTTTTTTTATAATCAAGAAAGATTTAAGAAAGATTGTCTAAAATCATATCGTCATTATGAATAAAATAGAGTATAATGAATAACACTTTTAATCAGATAAAGGAGGGAAAATCATGCCAAAGATTTTAACAGAAGTGACTCGTATTCGTTTTCTCGCCATTGTGGCAGTGGTGGCTATTCATATTTTAAACTTGCCAGTGAGTAATCTCCAAGTGGGTAGCTTGTGGCAAGGCTTTTTCTTTATGTTAAGAGGTGTCCTTATCTTTGCCGTACCACTTTTTCTCTACTTATCTTTATTTTTGGTGGGTAAAAGCGCCCAAAAGGGTTTTGAGGCCAAGACCTTTTATAAGAAAAAAGCCTTTCGTGTTTTAATGCCCTTTATCATTTGGACAGGGCTTTATCTCGGGCTAGATGTCCTTTTAGGTAAGTATGGGGTGAGTGATTTTTTAAATTTAAGTAACTATCTTAAATGGTTTTTACTCGGTAAGGCTTGGGAGCATCTTTACTTCTTACCTATCTTAATAGAATTTTTACTCCTTGCACCCCTTATGGTTAAGTTGGTACAAAAAATAGGGGACAATATTTTAGTCGGATTTTTGTTTGCCTTTGTGCCACAGGTTCTCTTTTTTTACACCAACCGCTATTTTTACCATAACTTTGAGTTTAAGTATTTGATGACCACTTGTTTTTGGCATTGGTATGCAGGCTTTTTTGGCTTGTGGTGTGGGTATTATTATGAGAGCCTAAAAGAAAAGCTCATCAAATACGCTAAGCCTATCTTGGGACTTTTCATGCTTTCACTAGGAGGACATCTTTTTTATACCAAAAAACTTTGGGTCAGTCTGTGGGAGGCACAAAGCTTTAGTACCTTTATCTATACTTTAAATATCAATCTCTATGCCATGCTTGTGGCACTGACTTTACTCATCTTTTTTATTGGACGGGGAGAGGTGAGGGGTAAGGTTGCCTTAGTGAGTCACTATTCTTTTGGGATTTATCTCATCCATCCTGTACTGACCCTTTTCATCAGACAGTTTGTGCAGACGTCCAGTGGTGTACTTTGGCTGATTTTGGTCCCGGTTTGTCTCGTCTTGACAGTGGTAATTTCCCTTTTTGCGACCTATCTTGTGGAAAGATGTCACTTGAATGGTATATTATTTGGCGAAAAAATAAAAAAAGATGAACAAAAAATGACAAAGTGCAAGTTTTTATAAAAAAGCCCTTGTGCTTAACATTTTATACGCTTATAATGTGTACAAAGTCTAAGACTTCATAATTTTGGCTACTACGGCTCTGCCGTTTAGCATAACGATCCATAGCAAAAATCTCGAAAGGGGGAGTTAGGCCACAGCATAACTCAGTCTGCGCAACCCTGTGCGCCGACACCTGCCGTTGACTACGGCAATGGATCCGTACCGTGTAGACGGGAATCTACAAATACTATTTATCCTATGGGAGGGAATTATTTTGAAAAACAAAAAATTAATCGCTAGCCTTACATTAGCAGGTTTTATGGCGACCGGTCTTGTACCAAGCGCTGGTCTTTTAGACGTTGCTCCAATTTATGCAGCTGGTCCTGTATCTGTTAGCGCATCTTACATTGAAACAGGTGACTCTAACCCTGAAGTTGATACCAATGATTTAGTAGAAATTAAAACTGGTCTTTTAGACAAAGATAACGTTTCTACTACAGGCACTGGTAAAATCTACATTTGGGTTGAAAAGAACAACAACATTATCGATGACGCTCTAGGTGTAAAACCAGGTACCCCAGGTGTTGTTGAACTTGGTACTGTAACTACACCAGGTGGTGTAACTGCACCAGGTGTTCTTGAACTTACCCCTGCTTCAACAGCTGAATCTAAAATTGATGTTAAGTTCTCTCGTGCAGGTAAATATACCCTTCATGCAGCTTACATCGAAGGTGGTCAAGCATTAACTGACATTAGAGCTGGTAAAATCACCGCTGATGTTGAAGCAAGAGAACTTACTAGAAACAGTGACAAAGGTGTCATAACTGTTAGTGCAAAAACAAACGTTAAAGCTTTCAAAATTGGTAGTGAAGTAATTGAAACTGATCATACAGCTACAACAACAGCTGTTCTTGGTAATACCAATGGTATCCAAAAGAAAAAATTTGTTGTTACTGCTTACAGTGATGCAGCAGCTACTAAGTCTGTTGGTCGTGGTTTACCAGTAAAAATTGACACCAACTCTAACAACATTCAATTAGTAAAGAAAACAGACGTTACTGATAACTCTGGTTCTGTTGAAGTCGAATTCACCGCAACAGCTCAAGGGGATTACAAAATCTTCGTTGACGTTGATGGCAATGAAATCACTGTTCCAGTTAAAGTTACCAGCAGCAATGTTGACAAAATGGTTGTTGTTAAGACCCCAACTGCACCTATCTCTACTGATGCAGTAGAAAACGCTTCTACACTTGAAGACTTCGTACGCATCGAATTCCGTGATCCTAACGGTGCACTTCTTAAAACTGTTAGCCAAGAAGTTACCACTGGTAACAAAGACTATGTTAAAGTTGTTGAAAAACCAGCTAGATCTAGAGTTGAAGCTAAAGACTTCAGAATTGTTCCAGTAGCTGGTAAAGACTACTACACAATCAGAAGCGCTAAAACTTTAGTTGAAGGTAAATATGTTCTTCGTTTTGCAACTGACAATGGTAAAACCATTGACGTTTCTTTCGAAGTTGCACCATTTGGCGTAGCTAAGAGCTTAAAGCTTGAATACGATACAGAAACTGTTGGTCTTGGTAAGACAATGCCAGC
>CALIQN010000027.1 GCA_938044045.1 uncultured Peptococcaceae bacterium | reverse complement strand
CTCTTCATGTATAAATTTTTATCTGACATCGTACACCTCTCTCAATGATTTATATTGCCATTACCAAGGATAACATACCTCGCCCTTAACAAGATAGGCTTCTTTTGCTAACTCCGCCAAAGGAGAATCAGAGTAAGAGTCTGAATAAAATGCCTCTACATCTGCTTTTGCGTAACCCGCTTTTTCAAAACGGCGTACCTTTTCTTCTCCAAAACAATTTTCTCCAGTGTACTGACCTGTCTTTTTATCAACCACACTAGCAATTAAAGTCACACCAAGCTGTTGACAAATAGGCGTCAAAAGAAACTCTGGCGAGGCAGAAATAATAAGGTCATCTTCACGTTTTTGCTTGAAGTAAAAAAGCTTGAGTTTGATTTTCTTCTTTGCCCAAAAATCATTGACCCAACGATCAATGTCATCAATACCCAAAAATATACTAAACAAGCTTTCCTTAAACTGAGTCTTTGTCTTCATCCCTAATTTCCAAGCGATAAAGGCATAAGCTTGTTTGGGAATATAACGCAACAAACTAAAATCTCTCAAAAAAGCATAAATAATAAAATCTTGTGTACTATCGCCATCATAGATTGTTTTATCAAAATCATAAACGTTCATTTCATTCCTCCTAAATCCCTTATTTCTTCGCCAGTCAAAGCACGATAAGTCCCCTCTTCTATATCAAGATAGAGATTACCCAAACGCTCTCTATGTAAGTCGATCACTTTTCCACCTAAAGCACCTATCATACGCTTCACTTGATGATACTTACCTTCTGTTAAAATTAAGCGTGCTTGATTTTTATCCAGTAGTGTTAAATTGGCAGGATGTGCTGTAAAATCACTCAGCCTTATCCCTTCTTTTACCCTTTCTACCGCATCATCAACTAGCTCACCCTCATAAGTCAAAAGATAACTTTTTTCTTTTTCTTTTTTTGGATGCCTTAGGGCATGATCCCAAGCACCATTCGTTGTTAAAAGCAGTAAGCCTGTCGTATCTTTATCAAGACGTCCTACCATAAAAACATCTTGACGCACAAGACGTTCTGGCAATAAGTCAAATACCGTTTTATCCCTCTTATCCATCTTGGCACAAATGACACCTTTAGGTTTATGAAAGAGATAATAGTAATGGGCTTCATAAATGACATTTTCACCATCAAATTGCACCCTATCCGTTTCAACTTGCACAGGATAATCTATCTTTTTTATTACTTCTTGATTAACTGACACTACGCCTTTTTTGATGGCAAGCTTGACATCCTTTTTACTCCCTAGCCCACAATGTACTAGATAGCTATCAAGTCTCATCTTTCACCTGCTTTGTCAAACACTCTATTTTAACTTTTTCTACATAAGTTTTTGTGGCTTCCACGACTGTGAAACGCAAATTTTCAAAAATAAAACTTTCATTTTCCTTAGGAATATGCCCTAGATAGTCCATCACAAAGCCACTAAGCGTTAGGGCCTCGATCGTATCTAAATACTTTTCTTCAATGCCCAAAGGAAGCAATACTCGCTCAATATCCGTTTCTCCAAGAACAAGATAGGTCTTTTCATCAACCTGTATCAAATCTTTGGAGATTTCATCATGTTCATCCCAAATTTCTCCAACCAACTCTTCTAAAATATCTTCAAGGGTGACAATACCGACAGTGCCCCCATACTCATCACGTAAAACTGCCATATGAGATTGATTGTGCTTTAGGATTGTCATCAACTTAGAAAGCTTTGTATTTAATGGTGTAAAGAGTGGCGGCTTCATAATCTCATCAAGGTGATAATTGTCCACTAAATTGGCATTGTAAAAATCCTTTAAATGTAAGATGCCAATAATATTATCAAGATTATCCACATAAACCGGCAAACGTGAAAATCCACTTTCGCCAAAAATATGGCTAATCTCTCGACTATCTGCACCATAAACTACTCCAGTAATTTTAACCCTAGGGGTGTAAATCTCACGCACTTTCAAATCATCAAATTCTATGGCTGAGCGAATCAGCTCACCCTCGTGCGCTTCTAAGCTCCCTTCACTTTCAACTTCGTCAATTAAAGTAATCAGCTCTTCTTCTGTCAAGCCACCAGCCTTTTTTTTGCCCAAAAAAAGAAAGACCACTACCTTAAGTCGTGCAAAAAAATAAGTTAATGGCTTAAAAATAAGCATGAATAGATGTAAAGGACGCGCAAAAAGCTTGGCAAAGGCCTCGGGATATTCCTTAGCAATCGTCTTTGGCATCGTCTCACCAAAGATTAAGGTCAGCAAAGTCAATACCGCTGTCGAAATCGCTACCCCATTGCTTCCTAATGCCTCCACAAAAAGAACAGTGGCTAAAGAAGCTGCCCCAATATTAACAATATTGTTGCCAATAAGGATACAAGAAAGTAAGTCATCATACTGATCTGCCAAATCAAGTGCCCTCTTTGCACTTTCATCCCCTAAACTGGCTTGATTTTTTAAGCGAATGTGACTAAGGGAAGTATAGGCAGTTTCAGATGAAGAAAAGAAAGCAGAAAAAGCCAGTAAAACTATAATACCAAAAATTTGGGCAAACACAAAATTCCATCCTTTTTTATATACTTTCCTTCTAGTATACCATTTTGCTAGAAAGATAGCAAAGATTGTCTCGCATTATTCCTAAGTCTCTCTTTAGTTTCGCTTACCTTTAGGCTATTGAAGCAAGGGTTTCATGGCTAGCAAGTCCTAGAGACAAGCAAAAAGCAGTCAAGGGAATCTAGCCCTTGACTGCTTGTCTTACCTATAAAATTAATGGATGGTCTCCAGTGGACCAATCTTAACAGGATAATCTTTTTTAGCAAGTGGTTTAATATGTTCAGCTCTTGAATAATTGTGTGTATGCAGTAGCTGGTGAGATAAGTGCCCTAAAGGCTTGCCTAAAAAGTTTTTATAAAGTGCAATAATTTCTGGATTGTCGTGGCTATTTCTTATCTTCATCGCCTTATCTTTGCTATAGATTGCATTGATACGCTCTACTCTTACCCAATCTTGTGGGGGAACTGAAGTCTTAGGTGTACCACCACCACCGATACAACCCCCTGGACAAGCCATTACTTCCATAAAATGAAAAGGTACTGCCTTGCCTTTTGCTTTTGCCTCACGTAAATCATCACACATCTTGCGTGCATTGTTTAAGCCATGGCAAACCACAACCTTGACTTCTCCCACACCAGGTATCTCAAAGCTCGCTTTTTTAATGCCATCCAAGCCACGCACAGGTTGTAAATCCAACAAAAGTGCTGGAGGCTCTTTGTCAGTTGCAAAATAATAGGCACTACGTGCTGCTGCCTCCATGACACCACCAGTATTGGCAAAAATAACTGCCCCTCCTGAGTCCTCACCCATCAGAGGGTCAAACTCCTCTTTAGGTAATTTGCTCAAATCAATCCCTTTCATGCGCAATAAATTTGCATATTCTCGGATTGATAAGATAAGGTCATTATCCTGTATGGTACGATTTTTGCCTGTCTCTTTTTTATAATAAGTCGCCACTGCTTCAAACTCTGGACGTGAAATTTCAAACTTCTTATCCACACAAGGCGCAACTGTTATTACACGCAAGTTATCTACGGTGATTGGCTTACCACTCTTTGTGGTGACACCATCTTTTTGTAATTGTTCTAAATAATAGGTTTTAATAATTGGCCCTTGCATAGAAATCGGCGAACGTGCCGTTGAAATATGTGGGATCAGATCAGGATAATTGTATTCCACAAATTTCATCCAACCAGGGCAACAAGAGGTAAACATCGGCAAGACGCCACCACTACCCACACGATCCACTAACTCTGAAGCTTCCTCCATAATGGTTAAGTCAGCACCAAAGTTAATATCCAAAGCCCTATCAAAACCAGCTTTTCTAAAAGAGCTGACCAGTTGTCCTTCTACCCAAGTACCAGGATCGAGTCCAAACTCCTCAGCAATATCTACTCGAGTTGCAGGGGAAGGAGAAATGATGGTAAAGATATCTGGATCCTCCAACCACTCTACAGCTTTAGCAATTTCTATTTTTTCTGTAATCGCACCTGTTGGGCACCAAAGTGTACACTGTCCACAATGAATACAAATCACTTCATCAATGACTGGTAGTTCATAAAAACCATAAACAGACTGCACCTTTTCACAAGCTTCAATACATTGCCCACAAAGGATACATTTTTCATCATCACGCTCTATACTAGGATCATCATGTGCGATTGGAATTCGCCCTTTGACAAAGCCAGCATCTGCCTCTCTGAGATACTGATTTGGCATCCAACCCATACCAGCATGGTGTTCCACTGAAGCACAGCCTGACAATGCCATCGCTGAAGATGCACCTGCCATCATTGTCAAAAACTTACGACGTGAGATTTTCCTTCCTTCCATAAAGTCCCCTCCTTAAACTCCAAATCAATATCAATTGATAGTTTTATCATACAACAGCCCTCTCCATTTGAAAAGATAAGGCAAGGCACTTTTTAGCGA
>CALIQN010000026.1 GCA_938044045.1 uncultured Peptococcaceae bacterium | reverse complement strand
TAAAGAAGACAAGACCGTCATTATCGCCAATACCTTGATAGTCTCCTACTATTCTTGGCTCAACAAATTCATCAGTGACATCCTTAGCATAGCTTGCCTGAAGTCCCTCTAAACTATTACTATATTTTTCCCCTTGAGCAGAACAAATGGCATCATAGGCTAAGCTGACCCTCTCCCAACGGTTGTCCCTATCCATCGCATAGTATCGACCCGATAAGGTTGCCACTTGACCAACATCAAGGTCTTTTAGATAGGCTTCCAGTCTCTGTAGATAAATTTCAGCAGATTTTGGTGAAACATCTCTGCCATCCAAAAAGGCATGAATATAGACTTTGGTTAAGCCAAAATCCTTTGCCAGCTTCAAAAGGGCAAAAAGATGATTTTCATGAGAATGTACCCCACCATCAGACACAAGCCCCATCAAATGCAAGGCGCTGTTTTTTTCTTTGACTTTCTTAAAAAGCTCGGCAAATGCCTCATTTTGGTAAAAGCTACCATCTGCTATCGCCCTTTGAATACGTAATAACTCTTGATACACAACCCTACCCGCACCTAAATTGAGATGACCTACTTCAGAATTGCCTTGTTGCCCTTCGGGAAGCCCAACAGCTTCCCCAGAACAAGCCAACTGACAATGCGGGTAGTGTGCTAAAAGATAATCTAGATGAGTCGTGCTTGCTTGAGTAAAAGCATTAACCTTGCTATCCGGTGCGATACCCCAGCCATCAAGTATGACCAGTAAAGCTTTCTCACTCACTTTTGATGCCTCCCCAAATTAGTTGCTTAAAGGATTCGACTTCAAGACTTGCACCACCAACTAAGACGCCATCAATGTTGTTTTTTGCCAAAAAGCCTGGAAGTACATCAGGCTTGACGCTACCACCATAGAGTAAATAAGCTTTTTGTGCCACTTCATCACCATAGAGGCGTACAAGATAACTACGGATAAAGGCAAGCATTTCTTCAGCATCATCACCAGAAGCCGTCAGCCCTGTGCCAATTGCCCAAATTGGTTCGTAAGCGATGAGAAGCTCGCTTGGCAAGTCTTTCTTTTCAATCTGACCAAAGACTGCATTTAATTGTGCCTCACAATAGTTAAAGGCTTCTCTATTTTGTCTGACTTCTGCACTTTCTCCAATGCAAAGCACAGGTTTAAAGCCATGTTTAGCAGCATATTGATATTTTTTCAAGATGAGCGCATCTGTCTCACCCATGATTTCACGACGTTCAGAATGTCCTACCAAGGCATAAGAGACCCCATATTCTTTTACCATACCAAGAGAGATTTCACCTGTGTAGGCACCACTATCTTCGGGATAGAAGTTTTGTACCCCAAGCTTAATCTTACTGTCGCCTAAGATACGATAAAGACTTGATAGTCCTGTAAATGGTGCACAAATCCCTGCCAAAACATTATCACTATACTCAAAATCCAATAATTCTGCAGCAAATTTAATCACTTCTTTATTGGTTTTGTTCATCTTCCAGTTGGCAAGAATAAAAGGTTTTTTCTCCCCTTTACTTTCTTCTCTTTCGGCAATGATTGCCAAACCTGGCAGAATTTTGCCCTCCATAAATTTCAAGGACGCACCACCACCGGTAGAAATATGGCTAATCTTATCTGCTACCCCAGCCTTAAAGACTGCGGCAATAGAATCCCCACCACCGATGACCGTATGACCTTTATTTTCAGCTACAGCATGGGCAATGGCATTTGTCCCACCTGCAAAAGCATCTATTTCAAAAACACCCATTGGCCCATTCCAAACAATGGTTTTGGCATTTTCAATGGTTTTAATGTATTCTGCCCTTGTCTTGCTCCCAATATCCAGTGCCATATCACCTTCTTCTAGGCTGTCAATATTGCACTCTCTTGCAGTATCAGGAAAGTCTAAGCCTTTTGCCACAATAAAGTCTTGTGGTAAGAGCAACTTTACATTGTTTTCTCTCGCTTCTTGTAATATTTCCTTGGCTTCTTCAATCTTGGTGAACTCTACCAAAGATGCACGCATGAGGTAGCCTTGCGCTGCAAGGAAGGTATTGGCCATGCCACCACCAATAATCACAGCATCTGCCTTGCTCATCATGTTGCGAATGACGCCGATTTTATCGGAAATCTTTGCCCCACCAATAATAGAGACAAAAGGACGCTCCGGACGAAGCACCGCACCTCCTAGGGCAGAAATCTCTTTTTTCACCAATAAGCCGGCAACTGTTGGCAAGTAATGCCCCACCCCTTCAGTAGAGCAATGGGCTCTATGGGCTGTCCCAAAGGCATCTGTCACAAACAAGTCTGCATAGCTTGCCAGTGTCTTGGCAAATTCGATATCATTGGCTTCTTCTTGAGGGTAAAAACGTACATTTTCAAGAAGAATAATATCACCATTTGCCATGTGTGCGATTGCATCCTCAACTTGCTCCCCAATCGTATCATCCAATTTGAGTACTGGCTTATTGATGAGTTCACTAAGATGCTTTGCCACATTGGTCAGTCTAAGGCTATCCACTTTTTGACCCTTTGGTCTGCCCATATGACTGATTAAAATAATCTTAGCACCCTCACTGATGAGGTACTCCAGTGTCGGTATGGTCGCACGCATACGCTCATCATTTGTAATTTCTCCAGTCGCTTTATCAAAAGGCACATTGTAATCGACCCTTACTAAGACACGTCTTCCTCTAACATTAACATCAGATACAGTTTTTTTACCCACGATAGGCCTCCTTGAGTTGACGATTTTTATACACTCGTGCTAATAATACAACAAATCAGAAGACTTTTCAATTTATGGAAGAATTTTACCCAAAAAACTTGTTGCCCTTGGTACAGGTTGGCGAAGTTAGGTTAAACATAAAAAACCACGAGACGCAAACTCGTGGTTTTTTTGTGTCATCATGCCTATTCAAAACCTTTAAAGGGCCTAGAAAATTGATTATTACTCATAGTCTGTCAAAACTAGTCCTAAAGCGCTGTCCTCTCTAGGGAAAGGATTCCTTCCAGTATGGTTCGATTTGAATTAGAGCCTATATCATGTCGAAAAACTTGACACAATTATTTACATTCCAGTATGGTTCGATTTGAATAATTTTGACCCTTGACACTGAAACAATCGGGCTTGAATTTACATTCCAGTATGGTTCGATTTGAATTCTTCACTTGTTTCCTCTAAGCGTTTTTTAAGAATAATTTACATTCCAGTATGGTTCGATTTGAATGCTATGACATGGCTTTTATTCAACGATGCAAGCGAATTTACATTCCAGTATGGTTCGATTTGAATTTTGATGACATTGCTGAAGTCATCAAAGACGAGACAATTTACATTCCAGTATGGTTCGATTTGAATTAACCAGCATTTTAAAATCAGCAGTGCTAAAAAAATTTACATTCCAGTATGGTTCGATTTGAATTAGACCCGTCAGACGTGGACAGTTTCAAGATTGGAAAAATTTACATTCCAGTATGGTTCGATTTGAATAAAAAAGGGAAAGATAGCCGAGACCACGGTTTTCTTATTTACATTCCAGTATGGTTCGATTTGAATTTCGCAAACGGATAGCTACAGAGTGGGACGAAAATAATTTACATTCCAGTATGGTTCGATTTGAATTGTATTTGCGTATTTTAAAAGAGAAATTGATTGAAAAATTTACATTCCAGTATGGTTCGATTTGAATAAAGGGTAAAAAATACTAACTTAACATATCTTCAAAATTTACATTCCAGTATGGTTCGATTTGAATTGGGCTATGGTTTTGGTTAGGTGTGTTTAATAAGGATTTACATTCCAGTATGGTTCGATTTGAATTACACTTGCCTTTTTTAATAATAATTTCCCTTCATTATTTACATTCCAGTATGGTTCGATTTGAATTTTGGCAAGCTGAAAATACAGAATATTACTAAGCCTAATTTACATTCCAGTATGGTTCGATTTGAATCCGTTACCTATTATATCTAAGTTTGACAAGGCTTTCAGGCCTACAAATTGTCGACCTCTGATTTAGACTGCTCTGACCTTTAAAAATTAACCACTTTAAAGTTATCACACTGCCTTCTCTACCTATCTATTAAGGGTTTTGTCGACCCCCCTATGTTTTGAGTCTATCACAGGTCGACAAAAAAATAAATATGCTTTTTATCGTCTTTCCAAAAGTACTTTTTCTTGTCCAACTCGCCAGTCCCTCTACAAGTCACCATCGATGATTTGCTGTAGGTATGTGCCTATATTTTCTAGAAATGTCTTAAAGTCGGCAATATCTTTCAGCTCTTCATGCTCTAGGTCATAATATGCGATTTGCTTTGTTTTAGGGTGCCAAAGGATAAGGAGATCACTATAGTCACTCATTGATTTTGACAAGCGGAGAAGTTTTTGTCTGCCTATTTTTATTGGGATGGTGTCCATGAGTGAGAAGAATTCAATACATTCAATATCACAGTCTTCCAGCTCAAAATCAAGCTTATCTCCTTGCAAAAAGGCAAGCATCTCCTTTGGTAGCTTAAAGGGCTTTAATTCATCCAGTTTATTTTGTAAGCTATGGTATTCCTCAGGTTCTAGGGCTTTAAAGTATTCTGCCATTTCCACATTGCCTAATTCCAAGGCGATACTATAGGGTCTCATGCCATCTTTTTCCGTCAAGGTCACATCAGCCCCATGCGCCACAAGGTATTGACACATTTTTAGGTCAACATACCTGGCTGCTACGCATAGTGGCGTTGGCTTAAAGGGATAGACGTTATCAGGGCGATTATAGTTGATGTCTACACCATTTTGAATAAAAAAGTCCAAAATAGCATAATTTCTTAGTGTAATGGCACCTCGAAAGGCTTGACCACCATATTTTTCCACTCGATGACCCAACTGGTGAATCAATGGTAAATTTTCATAGCGTTTCCCATAGATGGCTTGTTCAAAGGCATCTGTTTTGACGTGATTGACACCATTGACATCAGCACCCTGTTCGACAAGATACCTTATGATAGGTTCCCTACAGTATCTGACAGCGAGTAAAAAACTCGGATTTTCTTTGACATTGAGGTTGACCCCATGTGCCACTAGCCACTTTATCGATTCAAAAGCTTCCATAGTCAAGGCACAGTCTAGAGGAGACAGTCTGGTGTATTCGTCAAGCTCTATTGCTTTTTCAATCTCCCACCCCTGTGTCAAATACTCCTCTAGTACCAAAATATTGCCATCTATTAAGTCATGTACTATCTGAGGGAGTGTGTCGAAGCTACCAATATCTTTTAATGTTATCATTTGCTTTCTTCCTTTTATCTTAATCATCTTTTGAGTCTATCACAGATGACTCAAGAAACAAATGCCAAATTTGACACTAGCTTAAGCAAAGCATTTCAGACTTATTTGACATAAAACCGTCTATTTTAAACAAGTCTTCCTTATTTTATTAATTTTTCTTGACTTTCTCATCATAAAATGCTAAATTTATCAGGTAATGGCGCAGTAGTTCAGTTGGTTAGAATGCCAGCCTGTCACGCTGGAGGTCGTGGGTTCGAGCCCCATCTGCGTCGTTTCACTTGCCGAAATGGCGGAATTGGCAGACGCACTGGACTCAAAATCCAGCGAAGGCGACTTCGTGTGGGTTCGACTCCCACTTTCGGCATCAAGAGACTTTGAGATTTTCTCAAAGTCTCTTTTTTTCTAGTCTTACAATTGTAACCTACAAAAGTAACAAATTTACTTTGAAAGTAAAAGTTATCTTAACATTACAACTTAATAATGTTAAGATGAGTAAACCCTTTAATTTATATTTTGAAAGTAACGGAGGTATATTAATGAAAAAATCACTTATTACTATCATTGCTTGTTCATTGATACTCTCTACGCCAATTGCACCTCTTCATTTGAATGTTAATCCAGCCTATGCGGCAGATACTGCTGATAGTGAAAAAAATGAGATACAGCGCATTGTCAAAGAGCTCAATTTGTCTGTGATTAATGCCTACTTTGCCAAATATATCCCTCTAGATCAAAATATCTTTGCCACTAAGGCACTCTATGAGGACTTTAATGCAAAAAATGAATACATCAGCTTACTCCAATATGGCAAAAAAATTGAAAAAAATAACACAGGTTATGAAATTGTTCAAACTGATATCCAAGGCAATTATGCCCGTGTGATTTTGAAGCGCAGTATCAATATCATCGTTGATGGTAAACAATCCAATGGTAAAAATACAGAAAGCTATCTTTTGAAAAAAGACAATGGTACTTGGAAAGTTGAAAACGTCTTTATCAACTGGACTGGTAGCCCGTCAGCATCTTACACCGCTTTTGAAACAACCAAAAAGCTAGATTCTTTCACTTATAATAAGCTACCTTTAAAGTCCACCACAAAGATTGACTTTAAAAATGAAGTTGCCCTATACAAAAAGAATCATCCTGATCTCAAAAAAGATCAGGACAAAAAAGAAGCCTCTGCCCCAAAGATAAAAGTCTATGTCAACGATAAGGAACTCAATTTCCCAACTCAAGCCCCTATCTTAGAAAATAACACTGTCCTTATACCTTTGAGATACATCAGCGAAAGCCTTAAAGCTAAGGTTATTTGGAGTGCAAGTGATAAAACGATCACTGTAAAAAATGGCAAAGACACCTATATCTTTACGCTAGGCAAAACCGCCTATACCAAAAATCAAGAAACCCTCACCCTTCCTGTCTATCCACAACGTACAGATAATGGGACTACCATGGTACCGCTTAGAGTTATCGGGGAAATCTTTGGTAAGGTTACTTGGGACAATAAAACTAAAACGGTCAAAGTGACAACGACTACTCAAGCTGCAGAAAACACTAAACAAAGTCAGCAAAATAACAAAGCTAAGACGCCCAGTCAAGCCATCCAAGTAACGGATGGCGACGTCAAGCTCATTACCAATGCCCTTAATTGGGTCATCGAAAGCTCTATCAATAATGAATTCCAAACCCTTGATCAAGCTTACTTTGATAACCAATCAACCTATCAAAAATTCGATCAGGCGCTCAGGCTATACGCTAAACAAAACGAAGATAATCTCTTAAAAAATATTCAGCTAAAAGCAACCGTTAAAAACACCAAAACCCTTGCAGATCAAACCTTAGTCCTTTTGGAGTACAAGGTCACTGCTACTAAGGCAAAAAATGAAAAGGTTGCTTTAAGTCCTCAAATGATTGGACTCTCTCTCGAAAAAACAGCTTTAGGTATCACCATCAAAGAATTTTACAGCTATGAAACCGATGATACCGAAACGATTAATCGTTTTATCAAAGATATCAATGCATAAAAAATAAGGCTTAGGATAAAACCTAAGCCTTATTTTTTATGCACAAATTAATCTTGCCAGAACTTTGGCTGTTTTTTTATAGCTGGAATTGCTTGAGGGTTAAATACTGGCTCGACCCCTGCCTTGAGTTGACAGCGATAATCATTGTAAATCTCAACAGCGATATTACCAATAAGAAGTAAGACCACTAAGTTGACAATTGCCATAATCCCCATAAAGATGTCTCCAGTATCCCAAACAACTGAGAAATCGCAACCTAAAAATACTACAAAACATACCAACGCTCTAAAAATATTAAGGACTGTTTTGTTTCCACCCAAAAAGCCAATATTAGATTCACCATAAAAATAATTGCCAATAATAGAAGAAAAAGCAAAAAAGAAAACACAGAGTGATAAGAAAGGTACACCCCAGTTACCTACTTCATGTACGAGCGCTTGTTGGGTAATTTCCAAACCCTTGCCCCCCGCTTCGCCATAAAAATCTTCCCCACCTAAAAGGATAATAAAGGCCGTTGCAGTACAGACAAGCCAGGTATCGACATAGACGCCCAAAGCTTGAACAAAGCCTTGTTTTGCTGGATGACTGGTATCAGCTGCCGCCGCTGCATTTGGCACAGAACCCATACCTGCTTCATTTGAGAAAAGACCACGCTTAACCCCTTGAAGAATGGTAATCCCAATACCTGCACTTGCAATTTCTTGAATGCCAAAAGCATTTAAGAAAATGAGTTTAAACATTTCAGGAACAAAGTTAAGATTGGTAACAACCACAAAGATAGCAACACCAAGATACATCAAAGCCATGATTGGTACAATAGCACTTGTAATATCAGCAACACGCTTAGCACCGCCAAAGATAATCACGCCTGTTGCTAAAGCAAGTGCAATCCCCACTACCCAAATTGGTAAGCCTAAAGACGTTGAACCGGCTTTAGCAAGGGTATTGGCTTGAATAGCATTAAAGGCAAAGCCATAGGTCACAGAAATCACGATAGCAAAAAAGGCTGCCAATTTTTTTGCCCCAAGTACATGTAAGATATAATAGGCAGGACCACCTCTAAAGCTCCCATCCTCATTTTGCACCTTATACACTTGAGCTAAGGTAGATTCTATAAAAGCTGTTGCCGAACCCAAGAAAGCCAAGAGCCACATCCAAAATACTGCCCCAGGACCACCGAGTTGAATCGCCACTGCAACCCCTACAATATTGCCTGTTCCAATACGTGAGGCTGCTGAAACACAAAATGCCTTGAAAGAAGAGATGCTCTTACCCTCTTTTTCATCCTTAGATTGATTAGACTCTCTTAAAAGTGAAATCATGTGTGGAATATTAAGTAACTGTCCCAATCTAAGGCGAATGGTAAAATAAACCCCCACAAAGCTTAAAAGTCCTACTAAAATGTAGGTGTAAAGATAGCCACTGACTGTATCAATCAATGTTTTAATAATGTCTCCCATAGATACACTCCCCGCTTCGATTTTTTTGCAAGTAATATTATACTACACTACGTTAATACTGTATATAACGAGGAGTAATTTTTGATAGAACACAAAATAAAACCCTAAAATAAAAAAGCCTAGAAAACATATTGTTTTCTAGGCTTTTGAATAAGCTTAAATGATAACTAACGTTTAGAGAATTGTGGTGCACGACGTGCTGATTTAAGACCATATTTCTTACGTTCTTTCATACGTGGGTCACGTCTTAAGAATCCAGCACGTTTTAAAGCTGGACGGTATTCTGGATCAGCTTGCAATAAAGCACGTGCAATACCCATTCTGATTGCACCAGCTTGACCAGAGGTACCACCACCATTAGCTTTTACTAAGACGTCAAAACGTGCTTCTGTCTCAGTTAAAACAAGTGGTTGTAAAACGATCATTTCTAGAGTCTTCTTACCTAAGTAAGCCGCCATCTCTCTGCCATTAATGGTAACATTACCATTACCAGGCACCAATCTTACACGAGCAACGGAAGATTTACGACGACCAGTACCATAATATTGAACTTGTGCCATGATCTCATTTCCTCCTTTACACGGTGTATTCGATTGGTTGTTGTGCTTGATGAGGATGTACCTCATCAGCATAAACAAATAACTTGCGGAACATTTGACGACCTAGACGGTTGTGTGGAAGCATACCTTTAACTGCACGTTCCATCACAAAAGCAGGTTTTTTCGCCATCAAGTCACCATAAGTAACTTCTTTTAAACCACCTGGATAGCCACTGTGGTGATAATATTTCTTTTGTGTTAATTTATTACCTGTTAACACGACATCTTTTGCATTAATAACGATAACATAATCTCCGCAATCCACATTTGGGGTATAGGTTGCTTTATGCTTGCCTCTTAAAATTGTGGCAACTTGTGTTGCAACTCTACCTAGTGGTTTACCTTGAGCATCAATTACATACCATTTTCTTGAAACTTCTCCAGCTTTGGCCATGTAAGTTGTACGCATGGAATTCCCTCCTAAAACTCGGTATACATAATGAATGATTTATCAGTCGTATGTATTTACCCGAGATCCGGGGCTCTGGATCATTTTCGGTGCAAATCATACCATAATATGATAGCAACAAAGCATGCTCTTGTCAATCATTTTTGATCAGTTTTATGGATTAAAATTTCTTTTTTTCAAACACTTACTCATAATGCATGAGGAGGTTTTCCCTTAATTGCCAGAGGCTCTTGGAGTAATCAACATAGTAATCATGAGGATTGTTAAAACGCTTGACCTCATCCCATAAAGTACGTTTTTGTTCGATACAATAATCCCTTATTTCTTCTACGGTAGGCAAGTCATAGACAAGTTGACCTTTGGAAAAAATCTCAACTTGTAATTTTTCAGCCCTAAAGTCTTCGATGAGTTTCTTTTTCCAAATCGCTTGTGGATCAAAGATTTCATAAGGCTTGGTATCATCAATGACTTCATCAGCTAAGGCAATCACATCAGCAATCGCCTTGCCTGTCTTTCTATCATAGAGACGCCATGGCATCTTGTACCCTGGTGTGGTGATTTTTTCGATATTTTCACTGATTTTGATACGAGGCACAATTTTGCCTTCTTCTTCTACAGCGACCAATTTATAGACACCACCAAAGACAGGATCACTTTTGGCAGTCACCATTCTTTCACCCACACCAAAGCTATCGATCTTAGCGCCTTGCACCAATAAATCTTGGATAATATATTCATCCAAACCACCAGAAGCCACGATTTGACAATCATCAAAACCTGCTTCATCCAAAATATTACGGACACATTTTGACAAGTATGCAATATCCCCACTATCAATACGTACCCCTTTAGGACGAAAGCCTTTAGGTACGACGACTTCATTAAAAATTTCAATAGCATTGACAATACCTGAAGAAAGGACATCATAGGTGTCTATCAAAAGGACGCATTGATCTGGATAAAGCTCTGCATAAGCACGAAAGGCATCTTTTTCATCGCTGAAAAGTTGAATCCAGCTATGTGCCATTGTGCCTACGGCAGGAATGCCCATTTTTTTATCACTTAATGTGTTCGCTGTAGCACCTACACCACCAATATAGGCAGCTCTTGCACCATAAACGGCTGCATCAGCACCATGGGCTCTTCTAGAACCAAACTCCATCACCGCTCTTTTTTGAGCAGCCCTTACAATACGTGACGCCTTGGTCGCAATCAAGCATTGATGGTTCATATTTAAAAGCATCATTGTTTCCACAAAGACAGCTTCAATAATTGGCCCACGCAAGGTAATCAATGGCTCTCCTGGAAATACTGGCGTGCCTTCTGGGATTGCCCAAACATCACAACTGAAACGAAAATTTTTGAGATAGTCCAAAAAACCTTCGCTAAATACTTGTTTTTCTCGCAAAAATTGAATATCTTCATCAGAAAAACTAAGGTTTTGCATATAATCAATGACTTGTCCTAACCCTGCCAGAATTACATAGCCACCCTTATCTGGGACTTTTCTAAAAAACATATCATAATAGACAATCTTGTCCTTAAGTCCATTTTCAAAGTAGCCATTTGCCATTGTTAGAGCATAATAATCCATCAATAAACTAAGATTTCTCTTTTGCATTCTCGTTTCCCTCATTTCCCTACTGCCAAAGTTCTAACATCGAACTAGAATCCTCATAATGAAAGTCTTCATTAAATTGGTAACGTTGTTCCAAAATACTATCCTTATCACTATCTACCAATTGTATCAAAGGCTTGATATGACTAAAAAAAGTCGTTCTTAAAAGCTCTTTGCGACTAATAGTTTCAAATATCCTCTGTAAGTCTGCCAATTCGAACGCTTTATCCAAAAACTGGAAGGCAAGATCACTTTGCCAAGCCTTTTGACGAAGTGCCTCACTTGCCATAGCAATCATAATCCCATGATCAAAGGCGAGTTTTTCGCTGTGAATAAGCTCTCTTTCCCATTCGCCTTGGCTATTTTTCTTAACATGGATGTCTGCACCGAGCATCAAACTTTCATGTTTTAAACTCAATTTAATGCGATAATTTTTACCATCAACAGGCATGCGGTGCATCGTTACTTCAAACCACTTGGCATTTTTAGCGTCATCGTCTGCCTTAGGCTCACTATTTTCCCCTTTGCCTACGACAGCTAAATAACTTGTCCCTATCACTCTTGTACGTGGATCACGATCAACAGCACTATAACTATGGAGTTGACCATAATAGCGTCCTTTTAAACCCGTTTCTTCCAAGAGTTCTCTTTTGGCTGCCGCTTTCAAATCTTCATCTATTTCACAAAATCCACCAGGCAAAGCCCAAGTATCCGCATAAGGCGAATTTTTTCGTTCTACCAAAAGTATCTCTATCTTTGCTGGTGTCCCTCTTTCCCATACATAGCGAAATAGGGCGGTATCCACAGTATGGGAGATTTTTTCATACTGACTGTCATCGTAATTTTTTAAATAGGCCTTATCTTTTTCGCTAAGATTCATTTTTACACCCACTCATCCTCTGCCAAATCATCTAGACTAGTTAATTCCCAACCATCATAAATGCCGACCATTTCATCTAGGGCTTCAAAGCATTCATAGGTCTTTTCAGTGACAGAAAGGTAGTCTAGCTTGTGACGTGCTAGCATTCTAAGCCCTAAAGACATTGGCTCTAAGTCCTCAACATAAATTTTGTCATCAATAATTTCAAAGCCATTCATCAAAAGCTCAGAGGCCACACGTCCACGACTTGCCCCATCTTGGAAATAGAAATAGTAGCTGACAGGGTATTCCTTATCCAAATCAAAGCCACTTTCTGCTAGACGGCTGAGCATATGACGGTTTTTGATGTGTGCTAAATCAACTTCTGATGGATAAAGTCCTTCTAGATAAAACTGCCAAGCGCCATCCTTATCAAGCATGAAGTTGAATTCATAATCTGAAAATTCAGCAGCAATCTTACCCACAAGTGGTGGCAAGTAATTTTCATCTTTTCCATAAAAGTAAAGCATACGATTACCATCATAGGTAAGGGAGCCAACAAACTTGCTATAGCCCTCTTCTTGAAGAACATAGCAAGCACGTGTTTGAATTTCTTGTAGGCGTTTCTCTTCTTCCTCAGTATAAAAGCCATCTTCATCAGGCTCTTGCATTTCAATTTTTAAGCCAAAGAGCCAAGGCAAACGTGGTACGGGCGCAGTGCC
>CALIQN010000025.1 GCA_938044045.1 uncultured Peptococcaceae bacterium | reverse complement strand
AAAATAGCATAGTCAAAAGGTGATTCATCACAAAGCTGAACAAGTGTATCAATGAGTGCTAATGTTTCAGCTCTATGCACAAGAACATAATCTTTTTTTAGAAGAGGTGTTGGTGCAGAATGCAGATGTTCTTTTAGGGCTTTGAGCGCCTCGCAAGTGGTAAACATCTCACTTTGCTCACCAGATTTTTCTTCTTCAACCTCTTCTAAAGGCAAGGGACCATAAAAGTCCTCTGGAACATAATTTTGCTTAGTTGTATTATTAACAGATGTTGCATTTGGTGCATCGATAGGAGTATCTTCAGTATCTTCAACTTTTGGAAAGATACTATTTTGTGCACTCTTAATTTTATCTAAAAATCTTGGGCGTTGTTTGGTTGTTGGTTCGCCAGAGACAATCTTTTGTTTTTCTGTTTCTGGTAGGATTTTTTCGACAACAACTTCACCTACAGGAATATCTAATTCTTTTAGCTTTTCCTTAATAAGCTCCAAGTCTTTTTCTCTATTATCGGATGACATATTACCTCTCCTTAAAGTTCGACCTTCTTCTTATTTTAACATAAAGGGAATGGTTGTAAAAGTGTAATTGCTATTTGTTTCATTGATAACTATAGGACTGGAATGGTGGTAATTGGATTGATATTAAGCATCTTTAGAGAGCTTAAAGTTTTTTCCAAGTACTTTGAGTAATCAAAACGCTTAGCAATATGGTGTATCCCTACAATTTTTATATGCCCTTTTAGGGTAATTTAGATAGTAAAGAGGGGGACTAATAAAAATATTGAGAATAATGATATCAGTAGAGAAATGAATAAGGTTATACTGAAAATATTTTTGAAATGTTACTATAGTTGATAAGGTTCTTCTTGCCAGAGAATATAGTGTGTTTTCTCTAGTAGGATACTTGTCCTTAGTGGTAAATTAAAATCAAGATAATGTTTAGGACAGGCTTCTATACAAAAGTTACAATTTTCACATTTTGTTGGTGTCCAAACAAGCAATCGTTTGTCTTTTCTGATGACAGTTAAAGCTTTTGTAGGGCAAATGCGAACACAGTGACCACAAAAGGTACAACAACTTGCTTTAATAGAGAGTAAGGGAAGGAAAGTGCCTGGTTTGAGAGGATAACTTTCTTTTAATGTTCTTAAGGTTTGCCATTTGTAATCTAAAAGATTAGAATGTTGCATTTGACTTTCCCTTAAACTAGCAAGGTTTATTTGATCCCCTAGATAATTTATACTGGTATTTAAAGCGAATCTGAAAGAGGATTTTAGGAGCATTCGGCGTTTTGTAGGTTGATAGATATTAGGTGTATGATTTTTTAAAAAATCTGCTAGGTCAGTTTTGTCAATAAATAGGGGTTTCATCACTTCAGTCTGAAAAGGCATAAAAATCTCTTCAAGGGCTTCAAGCAAAAAATCTTTATGAAACTGATGACAGCTTTGGCATAAAGCTTCATCATATAAGAAAACGAGGTTTTTATTTTGAGCGACAAGATTGACTAAATCATAAATATTAAGCCCCATATAACAGGATGATCTTACCATATTTTTTGAAAGCTTAGGACTTAGAGGATAAGCTTGGCAAGCAAATAGTACTATATTATCATCATAATGGTTTATTGGGTGATTCAAATAAAAGGCACTTGATGGACAAGTGTTGACACATCGACCACAATCTTGGCAAAGTTTTGATTGAATATGTATTTTCCCTTCATTGAGTGTAAGTGCTTGATAAGGGCAAGCATCGATACAAAAATGACATGACGCATCATCGAGTAAATGATGAATACACTGTTCTTGATGAAAAGAGAGTGTAGAAGGTTTAAATTGCTTGCTTTTCATACTAAACCTCCAGATAAAAAAAAGCCATCGTAAACGATGGCAGCTCATAAACTAGTTCATTTCATTGAACTTTTTCATGATTCGTGATTTTTTGTTTGCGACGTTGTTTTTATGAAGTAAGCCTTTTGAGCCAGCTTTATCAAGTTTCTTCACTACAAAAGCCATAGCTTCTTTTGCTGCATCTTTATCGCCTGCTGTAACAGCAAGATCAAATTTCTTCATTGCGGTTTTTAATGCGCTCATCGCACTGGTGCGTCTTAAGTTACGAGCTTGAGCCACCTTAATACGTTTTTTTGCAGATTTAATATTTGCCAAGACAGTCACCTCCCTAAAATACCTTTAAATGTGTCATTCTACTCAAAGCATTCTAGCATATATAATTTATAAAATCAAGAAAAAGAAGTTTTGTGTCATGTTAGGTTAGTATCATAAAATTACAGATAAAAATGAAAAAAGGCTTATAGTATAATTATGTACTTTATTAAGAGGGAGAGAAATTGACAGATGATAGCAGTGAAAGTATTTGAAAAAGGCACTTCTGAAGTTTTAAAATTAGTAGAAGTTGAAAAACCAAAGATAAAAGAAGGTTGGTCACTGATTAAAGTAAAAGGTTTTGGTATTAATCGCTCTGAAATTTTTACAAGGAAGGGTTACTCTGAAAGTGTGGTTTTTCCGAGAATTTTAGGTATTGAATGTGTTGGAATTGTTGAAGAGACAAGTGATGAGATAAAGCTACCAGTCAATAGTAGAGTGGTTTCCATTATGGGAGAAATGGGCAGAGCTTTTGATGGTTCTTATGCTGAATATGTCCTTTTACCCAATGATCAAATTTATAAAGTTGATACAAGTATTGAATGGGGTGAACTTGCCAGTATACCAGAAACGTATTATACGGCATATGGTTCATTGAAAAATCTAAAAATAGATGGATGTGATGACGTTTTTGTTCGAGGTGCAACAAGTGGCGTTGGGATTGCATTTGCTCAATTACTCAAGGCAAAATATCCTAAGATAAAGCTTTTTGGTAGTACAAGACAAGTGAGTAAAATAGAAAAATTAAAAGAATATGGTTATGATGAAGTTATTTTAGAGAATGATGGAAAATTAGAAACCCTATCAACCTTTGATAAAATACTCGATTTAATTGGTCCTTCAGTTCTTAGAAATTCGATGTGCCATTTGAATGCTTATGGCATTATTTGCAATACAGGACTATTGGGTGGGGTGTGGCAGTTGGAAAACTTTGATCCAATTACAGAACTAGCAAATAATATCTATTTAACAGCATTTTATTCAGGCAATGTCAATGAGGAGAAGCTCAATGAATTGTTTGAATATATCGAACGCTATCAAATACGAGTTCAACCTGAAAAAATATTCAAATTGAACGAGATACAAAAAGCACATGACTATTTAGAAAGTAAGGAAAGTTTTGGCAAAGTGATAGTACTTAATGATTAGTCAGCAAAATGAAAAAAATAGGATGAGTGAATCATTGTGCAGGGAGTTGAACAAAACAATCATAGCTCATGATGGACGGTATGCTGTCAATAAAGAGCAGGTATTTCAAATACCTGCTCTTTTCATAATATGAAATTTATAT
>CALIQN010000024.1 GCA_938044045.1 uncultured Peptococcaceae bacterium | reverse complement strand
TTATCATAGCTGGTGCTGGTGCAGCAGCACACTTAGCTGGTGTTTTAGCAGCAAAAACAATCTTACCAATCATCGGGGTACCGATTAATGCTACTGCCTTAAATGGTTTAGATGCCTTATATGCGATTGTACAGATGCCATCAGGCGTTCCAGTAGCAACAGTTGCTCTAGATGGGGCAAAAAATGCTGGACTTTTAGCAATTCAGATGCTTGCTTTGAATGATGAAGATTTAAGTAAAAAGCTACATGATTATAGATTAGAGATGGCAGCAGAAGTTGCCTTAAAAAATGAAAAGGTACAAGAGCTAGTAAAAGAGATAGTCTAAGGAGGAAGCTCATGATAGAGCGTTATAGTCGTCAAGAAATGGCGAATATTTGGTCTGAAGAAAATAAGTATCGCGCTTGGTTGGAAGTTGAAATATTAGCTACAGAGGCATGGAGTCAATTAGGTGTTATACCACAAGATGATGTTAGGCTGATTAGAGAAAATGCTAAATTTGATATTAGTAGAATTTTAGAAATCGAAAAAGAAACACGCCATGATGTGGTTGCTTTTACCAGAAGTGTGAGTGAGAGTTTAGGTGAAGAAAAAAAATGGGTGCATTATGGGCTAACGAGTACTGATGTTGTTGACACGGCTTATGGCTACCTAATTCGTCAAGCAAATGAAATTCTAAAAAAAGATTTAATGATGCTTTTAGAAACCATTAAAGAAAGAGCCATTGAGCACAAAAATACAGTTCAGATGGGTAGAACTCATGGAGTTCATGCTGAGCCTACGACTTTTGGTTTAAAGCTTGCAACATGGTATAGCGAAATGAAACGCAATATTGAGCGTTTTGAACATGCCGCTAAAGCTGTTGAGGCAGGAAAAATTAGTGGTGCTGTAGGGACATTTGCCAACACACCACAAGAAGTAGAAGCCTTTGTTTGTCAAAAACTGGGGATTAGAGCGCAAGAAATTTCGACTCAAGTTTTACCACGTGACCTACATGCTGAATACTTTGCAACCTTAGCTTTGATTGGTAGCTCTATTGAACGCTTTGCAACTGAGATACGTGGTTTACAAAAAAGTGAATGCCGAGAAGTAGAAGAATATTTTGCCAAGGGACAGAAAGGTTCTTCGGCAATGCCACATAAACGCAATCCTATTGGTTGTGAAAATATGTGTGGCATTGCTAGAGTGCTTCGTGGTTATATGCATACAGCTTACGAAAATATTGCTTTATGGCATGAAAGGGATATTTCTCATTCGTCCGCTGAGCGTATTATTTTCCCTGATGCAACGATAGTATTGGATTATATGTTAAATCGTTTTAATAAGATTGTTAAAGAATTGACGGTTTTTCCAGAAAATATGCTTAAAAATATGGATAAGACCTTGGGACTCATCTATTCTCAAAGGGTAATGCTAAAACTCATTGAAAAAGGTATGAGCCGAGAAGGTGCTTATGATCTTGTTCAGCCTAAAACAGCTTTATCTTGGGATGAGCAAAAGCCATTTAGAAATTTAATTGAAAGTGATGAAGCGATTGTTAAGGTGCTTTCTAAAGAAGATATAGATGATGCTTTTGACTATCATTATCATATTCGCCATGTAGATGATATTTTTAAACGTTTGGGATTAGTATAAATAGGGAGGCTAACATTATGGAAATTCAAGTATTAGAACAACTTTATGAAGGTAAAGCTAAAAAAGTATTTAAGACCAATCAAGAAGATTTGTATATGATTGAATATAAAGACGATGCTACAGCATTTAATGGAGAAAAAAAGGGACAAATCCATCAAAAAGGTGTAATGAATAATCAAATTACAACTTTAATTTTCAAAAAGCTTGCTAAACATGGTATTGAAAATCATTTTGTAGAGTATGTTGACGAGACTCATCAAATTGTCAAAAAAGTTGAAATTATCATGTTAGAAGTGATTATGCGTAATGTTATTGCAGGCTCTTTAGCTAAGCGATTAGGTAAACCAGAAGGTGAGGTTTTACCACAACCTATTTTAGAACTTTGCTATAAAAATGATGATCTAGGTGACCCTATGATTAATAATTACCATGCTCAAGCAATTGGCTTAGCAAGTGCAGAGGAACTTGATCTAATTACCAAACAAGCTTTTGAAATCAATGAATACCTAAAAGAGCTTTTTGCACAATGTGGATTGACTTTGGTTGATTTTAAGATCGAATTTGGACGTTTGCCTAATGGTAAGGTGATTTTAGCTGATGAGATTTCACCTGATACTTGTCGTTTATGGGATATGGCAACTCATGAAAAACTGGATAAGGATCGTTTCCGTCGAGACCTTGGAAATGTAGAAGAGGCTTATCAGGAAGTCTTAAAACGCTTGAAGGCAGAACTTAACGAAGACTAATTTGGAGGCTAGCTGATGTTTATCGGTGAAGATGGACAGATTCATGAAGAATGTGGCGTTTTTGGTATTTATGCCAAGGGTTGTGATGTTGCTCAATTAACTTATTTTGGCCTTTTTGCCTTGCAACATCGTGGCCAAGAAGGCTGCGGCATTGCAGTAGAAAATGAGGGTGGTATTGCCTATAAAAGAGGTTTAGGTTTAGTGACAGAAGTTTTTAACACGGATAATTTAGGAAAGTTAAAAGGTGATGTTGCTATAGGTCATGTACGCTATTCAACGACTGGACAGAATACAGAAAATAATGTTCAACCAATGGTAGGTTATTATGAGCAAGGTCAGATTGCCTTAGCGCATAATGGGAATTTAGCGAATACAGAAGAATTAAGAGAAAGACTAAGTCACAATGGTGCAGTATTTCAAGCGACAGTTGATACAGAAATTGTTTTACATCTACTGGCACAATATGGCGATATTCCTTTAGCACAAGCTTTAGTGAAAGCTATGGCAGATTTAAGGGGTTCCTATGCGTTTGTAGCCTTGAATAAGAATAAACTTTACGCCGCACGTGATCCTTATGGCAATAGACCACTTTGTCTAGGAAAGTATAAGGATGGCTATGTTGTGGCATCGGAATCTTGTGCCTTAACAACAATAGGTGCTGAATTTATCAGAGACCTTTTGCCAGGGGAAGTTATTGTCATTGATGATTCTGGCATAACAAGCTATATGCCAGAGTTTAAAGAAAAGCCTAAAAAAGCACATTGCATCTTTGAATACGTCTATTTTGCTAGACCTGATAGTACCTTAGATGGCATTAATGTGAATGTAACACGTCGTCAAATGGGTGCAATACTAGCAAAAGAAATCCAAAAACTGGATGTTGATATTGTTATTCCTGTACCAGATTCAGGAACAACAGCTGCAATTGGATTTGCAGAGGCACAAGGTTTGACTTTTACACAAGGTATATTAAAGAATCGCTACGCAGGAAGAACATTTATTCAGCCAACTCAAGCTTTACGTGAGTTGATGGTAAATTTAAAATTAAATCCAATTTTTGAAGAAATTGGTGGGAAGCGTGTTGCCGTTGTTGACGATTCAATTGTCAGAGGGACGACGAGTAAACGCTTAATTGAACGTCTCAGAGAAAGTGGCGCAAAAGAAGTACATTTTCTTGTTACCTGTCCTCCAGTAACACATTCTTGTTTTTATGGTATTGATACAGGAAATCGTGATACATTGATAGGAGCGACACATAGTCTTGAAGAAATTGCCAAATATATCAATGCTGACTCACTTCATTTTCTCAGTTTAGAAGGATTATTGGAATCGGTTGGAGGAAGTGAGAATTTCTGTACAGCTTGTCTTGATGGAAAATACCATATGGGGACACCTAAGGATTATAAGGGAGAATGAAGATGAACAATAAGCCAATGAGTTATAGTGAAGCTGGTGTAAATATTGATAATGGGAATTTATCGGTTGAACTTATGAAACCACATGTTAAAAAGACTTTTCGTCAAGAAGTGGTGACAGACCTAGGCGGATTTGGCGGACTTTTTTCTTTTGATAAAGAAAAATATGAGCAACCTATTTTAGTTTCCGGTACTGATGGTGTGGGTACGAAGTTAGATCTAGCATTTAAAATGGATAAACATGATACTATCGGTATAGATGCGGTCGCAATGTGTGCCAATGATATTTTGGTAAGTGGTGCAGAACCACTATTTTTCCTTGACTATTTAGCAGTAGGAAAGTTGGAGCCATCAAAAGTAGCTGATATTGTTAAGGGTGTAGCAGAAGGTTGCCTGCAAGCAGGTTGTGCACTAATTGGTGGTGAGACAGCGGAAATGCCTGGATTTTATAAGGCAGAAGAATATGATGTTGCAGGCTTTTGTGTCGGCGTTGTTGATAAGAAAGCTATCATTGATGGGAAAAATGTAAAAGAGGGCGATGTTTTGATCGGACTGAGTTCAACAGGGCTACATAGTAATGGATTTTCACTAGCCAGAAAAGTCTTTTTTGAACGTGGTGGTTTTGCATTGACAGATATTTTAGAAGGTTTTGATCAATCTATTGGGGAAACACTTTTGACACCAACTAAAATCTATGTGCCTTATATTCTTCCTTTACTTGAAAAATATGGACAGTCTATTAAAGCAATGGCGCATATTACTGGTGGTGGATTGATAGAAAATCTACCAAGAGTATTACCTAAAAACTGTGCTGTGAATATTAGTAAATCAAGTTGGGAAGTGCCTTTGGTTTTTAGAAGAATGCAAGAAATTGGTAATATAGAAGACAAAGAAATGTATCGCACCTTCAATATGGGGATTGGCTTTGTTTTAGTCGTTAGTAAAGAAGAGAAAGAGGATTTCTTGAAGCTATTTACTGGAGATGTTCAGGCTTATGAAATTGGTGAGATTATTTCAGGTCAGGGAGAAGTTAACTTTATTTAGGAGAAAATATGTCTATTAAGATAGTAGTATTAGCTTCTGGCAGAGGATCAAATTTTGAAGCAATTCATGCTGCTTGCCAAGAAGGTCGCATTGATGGTGAAATTGTTGGTTTGTTTTCTGATAAAGAAGAGGCGGTGGCCTTAAAAACAGCAGAAAAATTAAAAAACGAAGGAATAAATGCCGCTGTAATAGATATGTTCACTTTAAATCCAATAGACAAGGAATTAATCAAAAAATATGCACAAAAAACAGGGAAAAT
>CALIQN010000023.1 GCA_938044045.1 uncultured Peptococcaceae bacterium | reverse complement strand
TGGATGTGAATATCTTAGCTCATATTAATGAGATTGCAAATGTTGATTTTACACTCATTACTTTAGTTACCATAATCGTTCTTTCATTTTCTAGTAGTCACTTTTTATATCGAAATCACTGTAATAAAAGCGCACTCAAGCTTTCCAAACAACGCCTAGACACCCTTGAAAAAAATATCTCTGAGCTTACAACGCTTAAAGAATCTTTAGAAAAAAAGGTTCGCCTTATGGAAAAAGACTTACGTGTGGCTAATGCAAAAGCCTTAGATCATACCCTCCATATCAAATCCACACATCTCAGTGGTGATCCTGACGAAGACTAATTCTTTCTTGTCAAATGTCCAAGAGAAATCAATTTTAGCTCATTTTCCAATCCTCGGAAAAATTCTTGAGCATTTCTAAAGTGGGTACGCAAATAGATGATTTCATCATCGAAAAGCGTATCCTCTTTTTTTACCTTTTCTTCAATTAAGGTCAACTCTTCTTGATCAGCAATGACACCATCCAAAAAAAGATAGGTTTCAACCAAATCTTCCTCTATCGCCTTTTTTTGCCACTCTAGTTCAATAAGTTTCGTAAATAGCCAATACCTTGTAAAGCCTAAACAAAGCGGTATCGCTCTTTTTCTATCAAACATCATACAATCATTAAGGTACGCTTTAATATCTTTTAAGGCACTTAGACAATTACTTTGTGCCTCCTTGATTACCTCTGCATCTATTTTATCCTCCCCTTTACGCAAAGCACTGGTAAAGCTTGCCACTACGTCTTCAGAATTTGTCTTAAAATTACCAAAGATCACTTCACGCGTAAAACTTAGGGCAACTGCTGTTGATAGCCAATAAAAAACCTCAGAAGAAAGAAGATTTTCTAATTGATTGCCATCGGTAACCTTAATATCATAAGCCTTCATTAAATCACGAGGTTCCATTTCACACTCCGCCTTTTTTTATTTACTTACAATCGTATATAATCTCTACCCAAATACCCTAAGCTCGCTTTATTTAAACAGCCTTGCGTCCTGCCTTCCATCATGTTATAATGCTTTTGCCATACTAGATGGGGGGCTAGCGGTACCCTGTAACCTGCAATCCGCTATAGCAGGATTGATGTCATTTCTAGGGGGATAATTTTGAGGTTAAGGTGGCTATCAAGCGGTGTTGACGCTCGGGTCCCACGCAATACGTACATTCGAACCGTGTCAGGTCCGGAAGGAAGCAGCACTAAGGATGTTCTCGTATGTGCCGTGGGCGTGCCTGGGTAGAGCTGGCTAATAGCCGTCCACTCGGAAGCGTTTTTCAAAAAATGACGTATGGCATACATAAAAAAAGAAACTCCCTAGGGAGTTTCTTTTTTTGTTAAATAGCTACTCAGCGTTACTTTTATTCTATTAATCAGGTTTGCCAGTTAGTATTGTATTCATCAAAGTCAATAAAACCCTTTATGAAATTTGTAAATTTCATAAAGGGTTTTATTCTATATTTTATTTTATTAAAGAACTCTACCACCACTAGTATAAGGGAACCAGTCAAAACTACCAATTTCAACTTGTCCACTCCAAGCAGCATGTACATATTTCTTATCACCCAAGTAAATACCAACGTGATAAGCTGGTGAACCCCAAAATACAAGATCCCCAGGTACAAGTTCGTCGAGACCTACTGGTTTTGCAAATGCTTGTTGTTCTTGTGAAGTACGTGGTAATTTGATACCTTGTCCACCATAGACATAAACCACTAAGCCAGAACAATCAAAGCCTTTTGGTGTGGTACCACCCCATAGGTAAGGCACCCCAATATAGTTCTTTGCACTAACAAGCAAAGCTTCCACATTGCTACTCACCGGAATATTTGGAGCAGAAATTGCTGGTGCCGGTGCTGCTAGTGCAGGATTAGCTGCCACATTAGCATTTTGTGTTGCTGCTGGTGCTGCAGTCGCAGGAACGACAACTTCTGATGCCTTAGCAGGTGTGACGACTGCCACAGCAGCATCCACCTTTGTTTGAGCCTTAGCTATTGGCTTTAAGCTATCTTTCCATAGAGCATTTGTATTGGCACCATTTTTCCAATTTGGTCGATAATCAATCATAGTAAGTTTATTGCCACTTACAGTCAAAGTACGATTCATAAGGGATTGGAGACTGGTTGTAGAAATATAGGTCACACCATTAGCCATAAGCATTGCTTCACCCTTTTGATTTTGGGTACCAGAAACAAAGGTTTTGCCACCTTCTTCTTTTAGATAAAGGTAAAACGCCTTATCTTTCCCATAAATTTCTACAACGCTTTGACCATTTGGTTTCCACTTAATATCAGCACCAAGGGCATTAAACGCAGAACGCAAAGGCAAGTAAACCTTACCCTGTCTACTGATAACATTGCTATCTAATTTATATTGATTCCATTCTGTTTGCGCATATTGATTAGCTGTTGTATTCGCAAAAGCTACTTCGCTAGCGCCAAAACCACTACCAAGCAACACACTTCCCAAGACAACACCTGTAATAACTTTTTTTAAGAAAATTGTCAACACATCCTTCCAAAGTAACGCTAAAGCTATTCTAGCACAAAACGTTTAAGCATTTCAATGATTATTTACGCTATGTCATTTTATTGCAACTAAACCTCATTTTTTCCCTTAATTAACCTAAATATTTTAAGCTGCCTTCTATAGTCCGTAATAAAATCCCCTTTATTTGAAATTAATATTCTATAAAAAAAACAATATTGTAATATTTGACTATTTTCTTCCCTTCAATCTACTCATCATAGGCTAAATTATTTTTTGTTATTTTATTACCTCAATCTAAAAGGAGCTTTTATGAACTACCCTATTTTTGAAGCCTTGAAAGCTTATGCCAAACAAACACATTATTCTTTTCATACACCAGGCCATAAAAATGGACATTTTTTGCCACCACTGACAAAAGAAGCCTTTGGAAAAGATTTCTTTACCTATGATCTTACTGAAATCACAGGATTGGATAATCTTTTGCTCCCTAGTGGTGTGATAAAAGAAAGTCAAAGTCAACTTGCCCATATCCATCAAGCACACTTTGCACGTTATCTTCTTGGGGGAACGACACAGGGCTTACTCGCTAGTCTGATGGCAATCGCTAAAAATAAGGAAATTTTCATTCCACGTCACGCCCATAGAAGTATTTACCATGGTCTCATCTTGGCCAATGCCAAACCCATCTACTTACAACCTACCTTAGACTCCACTCACCATATCCCACTGGGCATTTCTCCTAAAACTTTAGAAGACGCTATAAAAGCACATCCTACTTGTAAACTCATGCTAATGGTACATCCGACCTACCATGGCATCACTTGGAAAAATGAAGCCTTGGCTAAACTCGCCAAAAAAAATGGCTTAACCATTATCGTTGATGAAGCACACGGAGCACATTTTTCTTTTTCTCCCCTCACCCCAAAATCTGCTTTAGAATATGATTGTGATATTGTCATCAAAAGTTATCACAAAACCTTACCTTGTCTGACTCAAGGCAGTGTCCTTGCCTGTCAAAATCAAGCCCTTGAAACGCAAATCGATAAGACCTTGCGTCTCATCGCTACAACCTCACCCTCTTACCCTATTATGGCAAGTTTGGAGTTGGCAAGTGTCTACATGGCAGAACATGGACAAGATCTTTTACAGGAAGGTTATCAAACCATCAGCCAGGTTTTTTACCCTTTTTCTCTCCAAACCCTTTCTATCATTGAAGAAGCCTCTTGGCAAAAAGAACCTTTCCGTCTTTGGATCAAAAGCACCACACTGGATGGTGAGCACCTAAAAGAAGCCCTTGAAGCCGACCATTGTATGGTTGAAATGGCAGATGAGGGCGTCCTACTCCTTCTCCCTTTAAATGGCTTTAAAGAAAGTCTAGATACCTTAAAAGCAAGTTTAGAAAAAATTGATCGCATGAGTGTCAATTTACCAAAGCGCACCTTGGCAAAACCTTTTTACCAAACCAACTTACCAAAAGTCGCTATGCGTTTAGAAGAAGCTTATTTTAAAGACAGTCATACTATCCCTATCTTAAAAGCAAAAGGAAAGATTGCCTCAGGCTTTATCCAAGCTTATCCTCCTGGCATTCCCCAAGTTATCCCAGGAGAAATTATTTCCCAAGATATTATCAACCTATGGCAAGAAAGTGGGAATTCTCCCGATATATTAGTCGACGTTGTTTCTTGATTATCATTCTAAAAAAATGTTAGAATGATATGAGGAGGGATAGCATGGCTTTTGAAGAAATTGTTGGACAAGATCTTGCCACAAGTAAACTCAAAATGGCAATTGATAAAAATAGACTGTCTCATGCCTACCTATTTTTAGGACAAGATGGTACCTTAAAGCGAAAAACTGCCCTTGCTCTGGCAAAAATTGTGCTTTCTTGGCCACAATTTACCCATAACCCTGACCCTGCATTTACTCAAGCCTCCGAAGACTTGTTTGATTCTGGCAATCACCCTGACTGCTATATCATCGTGCCAGAGGGAAAGCAAATTAAAATCAAACAAATTCGTGACTTAAAAGATACCCTTTCACATTATGCACGCTATTCACACTATAGTGTTGTCATCATCGAAAACGCTGATCTCATGGGGCATGAAGCAGCCAATGCACTTTTAAAAATGCTTGAAGAGCCATTAGGAGAGATACTCTTCATCCTGTTGGCAACTCATCAAGATAAGCTCTTAGAAACCATTTGTTCTAGGATGCAGATTATTCCTTTTAAGCCACTTTCTAAAACCAGTCTCTGTCACTATCTGCCAAAGCCTATCAACAATTACAACCAAGATAAATTAAATCTTGCTTTGGCACTTTCTTTTGGTTCTCTTTCTTTATTTCTCTCTTATTTAGAAGAAGACAGTACAATCTTATCAGAAAGAGATACGCTATTTTCATTGATAAAATCCCTACCAAACTTGCATGAGGGGCGTCTTGTGCTTTTTGTCGAGGAGATGCAAAAAAACGTAAAGGAACAATATAAGACACAAAAAGAAACTCTAACCCTGTCTGAACGTGATTGGCAAAGACAGTTTATCAATAGACAAATCTTTTTTATTGAAAGTTTTATAAGAGATATGATGCTCTTAAAAAATCACTTTGCCCTACCCCTTTACCACCATGATTTTAAAGCAAACTATCTTGAGCTTTCCTACCAAGAAAGTCATTTGAAAAAGTTCTTGGATACCCTCTATGCAAGCTACGATAAGCTGGAGGCTAATGTGGATTATTTTCTCGTTTTACTTATTTTACTATTTCAGTTTAAGAAAACCATACAATAAAAAAGAGGTGTTTTGAATGCCCATCGTTGTCGGCGTAAAATTTAAACCCGCGGGTAAAACCTATTTTTTTCTCCCTAATGCGCTAGCGCTTAAACCTGGTGATGATGTCATCGTCGAAACATCACGAGGTCTAGAATTTGCCAGCATCAGCGAGGGACAAAAAACCATCAATAAAGAAACTTTCAACCTTGATTTGCGTCCTGTTGTGCGTCTTGCCACAGAGGAAGATCATCGCATCCATCAAGATAATTTAATCAAGTCAAAGGAAGCACTTCCAATCTGTCAAGCCATTATCAATGAACACGAGCTTGGTATGAACCTCATTTCAGCAGATTATAATTTTGATAGGTCTCAACTTTTGTTTATCTACACTGCAAAAGAAAGGGTAGACTTTAGAAATCTTTTAAAACATTTAGCGGCGACCTTTCATACACGTATTGAGCTACGTCAAATAGGGGATCGTGATGAGCCTAAGCTCGTCGGAGGAATAGGCATCTGTGGTAGAAGCCTGTGCTGCCAACAATTTCTCAAGGAATTTTCACCCATCTCCATCAAGATGGCAAAAGAACAAAATCTTTCTTTAAATACGGCTAAAATTTCTGGGTTTTGTGGTAAATTGCTCTGCTGCCTCGCCTATGAAAACGAGCATTATGAAGAACGAAATCGTCTCAAACGAGAAAAAGCCGCCAATACTGAAGTAAACCCTAGTCATGAGGAAGCCCTTTCCTCCAACGCCTCTACTAAAGAAAGTAAGCCAGCGTCCGCTAAAGAAGAAAATCAAATTGAAATTATTGAATATCAACCTACACTCCCTGTACCTAAGAAAAAAGCAAATCTAAAAAAAGTGACTAAAAAACCTTTGCAATGTGTCAAAAAACCGAGAAAGCCCTACCATGAAAACAGACACTAACCTAGAATGGACTAGTCTAGCGATTGCTGACTATGGACTGTATCAACCTTTAGATGGTTGGCGTTTTTCCATTGACGCCGTCATGTTGGCACATTTTGCCAAGATAGCCAAAGGGGAAAAAATACTGGATATTGGCTGTGGTACGGGGATTATTGGCCATTTGATGTGCCTCTATCATCCTGATAGCCAGTTTATCGGTATTGATATTGAGCCTAGTGTGATTACACTCGCCAAGAAAAGCCAAAAAAGAAATGCCCTTCCCTGTGAACGGCTTTCTTTTTTTGTACAAGATAGTCGTTCACTTTATCAACCATGGCATGCGCATTTTGATCACATCACTGCCAATCCTCCCTTTTTTAAAGTCGGACATGGCAAAATGAGTCCAGATGAAAAAGTGGCACGAGCGAGACACGAACTCACACAAACCTTGGATGATCTTTTTAAGGCAAGTTATTTTTACTTAAAACCTCGAGGGACACTTTGGCTTGTCCATCGCACTGAAAGATTGGATGAAATTTTTGCCATCGCTAGAAACTATCGTCTTAAGCCTCACCTTGTCCGTCCTGTTTTTAAAAATATTTTAGCATCTGACTCCAAGCTTAGCTTACTCAGCTTTATCAAAGATGGAAATGTCGCCTTAAAGCTCTTAAACCCTCTTTATGAATATGATTTAGAGGGGATGTACAATGAAGAAATTAATACTTGGTATGGGAGGAAACTATGACTTTGACCAAGCTTTATTTTTGCCCGACACCCATTGGCAATCTTTCTGATATCAGCTTACGCACTTTAGAAGTTTTGGAAATGGTTGATATCATCGCTTGCGAGGATACAAGGGTCAGCGTCAAACTACTAAACCACTACAATATCAAAAAGAAATTATTCAGCTACCATGAACATAATGAGCATGAAGCTAGCGAAAAACTGCTCGCTTTCCTAAAGGAAGGCAAATCCATTGCCCTAATCACTGACGCTGGCATGCCCGGTATCTCTGACCCTGGTGAAATATTGGCACGCCACGCTATTGAAGCTGGGATTGAATTTACCGTACTCCCTGGGGCAAGTGCGATCTTTCTCGCCCTCTTGCAATCAGGCTTTTCCTCTAGACGTTTTATTTTTGAAGGCTTCTTACCACGCAAGGGCAAAGAGCGTCAAGCCATCCTCAATGCGTGGGAAAATGAAGGACGCACCATTATTTTCTATGAAGCCCCTCATCGCTTGGAAAAAACCTTGGAAGAGCTTAAGACCTTATTTCCAAATCGTCCTTTAAGCGTTTCCCGAGAGCTCACCAAAAAATTTGAAGAAACCATCAGAGGGACTTGCCAAAGTGTTTACGAACATTTCTCCACCCATAGTATCAAAGGAGAGTTTGTCCTTGTCTTGGGAAAAGAAGAAAAAGAAAGCTCAGAAGATAGCTTTAGCCTTGCACTAAAAAAAGCACAAGACCTCTTGCTTCAGGGTTATAAAACAAAAGCAGCCTGTAATCAAGTTGCTCAAGACTTTAATCTCCCTAAACGCAGCCTTTACCAAGCCTTAATTAATACTCAAAATACTTCAGAAGGTGAAAACTAATTATGAGCTTATTAAAATTATCTCTTGTCTTTTTGGTCATGATTATTTTATTGGTCAAAAAAGTTCCCCTATCACGGGTCGTTCTACTAGGTGGCTTAGGGCTTGTCTTGCTCTCTGCTATGCCACCTCTGACTGTTATGACCGTCATCAAAGATTCCCTTTTAGAGCCAACTGTTATTGACCTACTCATTGTCTTGGCACTGATTATGCTCCTTGAGGAAATTTTGCGTACAGAAAACTATCTTGATCAAACCTTAAAAGCACTGGAAGTCTTGGTACCTTATCCACGAGTCGTCCTCATGCTTCTCCCTGCCTTTATTGGTCTCATTCCTTCTGCTGGTGGGGCACGCTTTTCTGCACCCCTAGTTGAAAAAGCCAGCGAAGGCATGATAATCACACCCGAACAAAAAAGCTATGTCAATTTCTTTTATCGTCATATTACAGAATACATGCTTCCTATCTATCCCAATGTTATTTTAGCCAGTACCATCACAGGTTTGAGTGTTGCCTCTATTCTGAGCTATATGACGCCTTATGGCTTTATCAATATCTTTTTAGGCTTATTTTTTGTCTTACAGATTCCAAAAACAGCTAAAAAAGTTATTACTGGCAAAAAATCTACCATGGTTTTGCCCTTTATTCTGGCAACGCTCCCTATCTTTTTGATTGTCTTTTTTGTCATTGGCCTTAAAATGGAAGTTAAATATTCTATCCTTATTGTCTTGATCGGTCTATTTTTAAGACATCTCTACAGCCCTAAAAAAATCTATCAAGCCATCCTTAGAAGTTTTCACTTAAAAACCTTGTGGCTTGTTATCACCTTAATGGCGTTTAAAGGTATCTTGGAAGGCTCAGGACTCTTAATTGACCTTCCTCAAATCATTGAAAAATTGCCTTTTCCAAGTTTTATCGCCTTTGGTTTGGTTCTTTTTTCTTTGGGCTTTATTACAGGCTTGCAAACGGCTGCCGTTGGCTTAGGCTTTCCTATTATCTTGGCAGCTACAGGACAAATGGATCCCTTTATGGCAGGTGCCTTATACGCTTGTGGACTTTGTGGGCAAATGCTCACCCCACTACACCTCTGCCTGACCTTAACAGTAGATTACTTTAAAGCTAACCTCATTCAAGTCATGAAAATGCTTCTCTTGCCTGAGCTTAGTCTCCTTAGTATCGCAATCCTGTCTTATATCTTTCTACACTAAATTTTTTAAAATAGAACAAAAGCACTTAAAAATCTAGGCTTGATACCTTGATTTTTAAGTGCTTTTTTATTTCTCTTGATGGCTTTTTTTTACCATTCTTTTATCATTTAAGCGATTAAAAACAGTATAACCTACCACTGATAAAATCATCGTTACCACAAAGATAACTGCAACTTGATCATATTCTTTCTTTAGGATAGCTTCTCCTGCATAAGTTGAAACAAAGAGTGCGGGAATTCTCGCCAAAGTCGTTAAAACAACCCAATTTAAAAATGGTACTCTAAATAGCCCAGCAGCATAGGTGAGTAAGTCCTTCGGCGTCCCTGGAATTAGAAACACAATAAAGATTAAACGATTCAATTTTGTAGGATTGTGTAAAATATACAAATTCACTAATTTTTCTTCACTGATAAAAAGATGAACAAAGCGTCTACCAAAAACTTGGGACAAAAAATAAACCACAATAGAGCCCAACATCATCCCCAATACTGCAAGCAAGGTGCCTAAGTAAGGGCCATAGGCATAGCCTGCGCCTATCTCCATAGGGCCACCCGGAATAACGGCAACCACCACCTGAAAAGCTAAGGCAAGCACCATCAGTATCTTCCCTTTCCAACCCCCAGCCGCAGCCCAGGCACGTATCTGATTGTAATCCGTAAAATAAATCATGTAAGGTTGAAGTTTTTGATAACCAACATATGTAAATAGTCCTAAAATGCCTAAAAACACTGCTAAGGTCAACCATTTTTGCCATCTTTTTTCTAGCGTCATCTCTCCTACCTCCTTTTTTACAAACAGTATAGCAGAGTCAATAGCGAGAAAAAAGTACCAACAAAAAAGATAGTACAAAAAATTTTTAGATAATTGACCATCGTAAAAATGAACATTAAACTATTCCTACAAACTAACAATTGAATAATTGCAAGGGTGGTAAGTTATGTTAAAAGATGGTGTTGTTTTAGAAGATAATGGTGGTAGAATTGTCATTAATCAGTATAGCTTTTGTGAATTGATAAAACACTTATTAAAACACTATGTAAAAATTTCATACGAAAACGCATCTGAAATAGTATCTCAATCTCATCTTGTAAAACCTATTTCAAGTGCAATGGATGCCAGATTATTAAACCATGAGTATCCCTATTATTGGGCAATGCACCTTTATTATGGCGAATTGTACTGGAAAAAAGGAATACCTGCACAACCAAATGATATGACAGCTTATTTTGAATTGGAAAGTAGCATAAGAAAGCATTATAACTTAAACGAACCATTTGAATAAAAAAACAGTAAACCAAAAAGGTTTACTGTTCTTTTTGAAATAGTGATTATTACCATTACTTATTCTTTATCTTTATTGATAATATTTTTGACGCCACCAATGGCACCTTCTATGGCATCTTTAGCATCTTTAGTTAGTTCTTTCGCATCCTCAGCGACTTCTTTCACTTTTGCGCCTACCTTTTCTACAGCGCCTTCTACTTCTACTTTTTTGTCTCCAGTGACTTTACCTAGACCTTCTTTTAATGCACCTTTAGCTTGATTGATTTTTTCTTCCATTGACATAATGAGACTTCCTCTCTTTTCTTTAAAATTATTTTTCTAAACGATATATTAGCTATGCTTTTTTTCCGAAGAAAAATGAAACAACAGCGACCACAATGACTGCACCTAAGATAGAAGGAACCAGTGCCATGCCTGCTAAGCTTGGACCCCATGTCCCAAAGAGTGCTTGCCCTACAGATGAGCCAACTAAACCGGCAACGATATTAGCAATGATACCCATTGCGCCACCTTTTTTGGTAATTGCTCCTGCAATAAACCCTATGAAGCCACCAACAATAATTGACCAAATCATAACATCGCTCCTTCATCTATCATCTACACCTTTGTTGTCATCTTTAAACATTTTAACCATATCCTTGTATAGGCACTCAAGGCGCACCAAAAGAAAATACCACCTTTTTGTTTGCCTCAAGTGTGCAAAAACACCCACCTCTTAAGAGATGGGTATTGCTATTGACTAAAATTCACTAGCTGGTTCACTAATGCATTCTTCATCAGGATTATTGAGATAATTTATAAAGAGTGCTTGTACCATTTTTGTTTGGCTAAGAATACCAACTAATTTGCCTTCATCAACTACCGGCACCATCTTTAGATGCTTTTTATTCATAAATTTTGCTGCATCTCTTTCACGAACATCTGCTTCTACGGTGAAAAGGCGTTGGGTGGCACAACTCATGACACTGTCATTGACAACATAGTTTAAATATTGTGAAAAACAATCCAAATCATACCAACCACGAATATTGAGGAACTTTGAATTTCTTTTTTCAACATTCTTGATGATGTAGCTTAAAATATCACCATCGCTTACGTATGCAATTGGAACATTGTTTTCATTAACAAGAGGCATCCCACCGATTTTCTTTTCTGCCATCATGCGGATAGCATCCCCGATTGTTGCCGTAGATGGCAAGGAATACACCACTGTGTTCATAATGTTTCTAACAATAGCCATGATAATTTCCCCTTTGCAATTTATTTATTTGTTTAATTTAGTATACCATTTCTTTTTTATTTTTTCAATATCATAAATTTTATTTATATCACTTTTTTCTTTTTTCAATACCTCCCTAAATTGCCAAACCAAGTTCGCTTTTGTTAGAATGGGGATATTATCAAGAAAAAAGGAGATTATTATGAAAGCAGCTATTTTTGATATGGATGGTACACTGATTGATTCCATGCCCTATTGGCGAAAACATATGCGAGAATACCTAGGAGAGTACAACCTAGAAGCCACTCAAGATGATATCGAACGCTTAATTAACCAAGCAGGTAGCTTTAAATTTATCTTTGACCGAATCAAAGTCCTTGACCCTAAGCTCACTTGGGAAGACATGGTAAAAAATTATCATGGACGTATGCAAAAAGAATACCAAGAAAATATTATCTTAAAGCCTTTTGCACTCGACTATCTCCAAAAACTTAGAAGTGAAAAGATTCCTACTTGTATCGCCACAGCAACCCCTAGGGAACTTTTTTCACCACTAATTGAAAGACTGGATTTAGAAAAATACTTTGACTTTTTTATCACCGTCCCAGAAATCGGCAAACGCAAGAGTGAACCTGATATCTATCTTTATTGTGCCAAACAATTTGATCTTAAAGTGGATGACTGTGTTGTTTTTGAGGATACCATCCAAGCCATTACCACAGCCTACAATGCAGGTTTTTCAACAATTGGTGTCGCAGATGAAGCTTCAAGTTGGGCAGAACCTTTAATCAGGCAAAAATCCTCTCGCTTTATCACTTCTTATGAAGAGTTACTCTAATGCTATTACTTGAAGGAAAAAACCTCACTCAAACTTATGGGGATAAGACCATTTTTAGTCAACTCAGTCTGAGTATCAGTGACAAGGATAAGATTGGACTCATCGGTATCAATGGTTCTGGTAAATCTACTCTACTAAAAATATTAGCTGGAAAGATCAGCCCTGATAAAGGCGAGTGTCTGACATCCAATAAACTCAACTTGGAATATCTCTCTCAAGATTTGCCTGAGTGTAATGATTTGACTATCTTAGAAGCCATCTTTGCAGGAACTTCACCCATTTTTATGGCAGTCAAAGCCTATGAAGCAAGCTTGATTGCTCTTGAAGAAAAGACAAAAATGGCAGATGAGCTTTTTCAAAAAGCCACTGAGGAAATGGATCGTCTCGATGCCTGGCGTCTTGAAAGTGATGCCCGAGCCATTTTATCTAAATTAGGCTTAACTGATACGACAAGAAAGATGAACACCTTATCAGGGGGAGAACGAAAAAAAGTCGCCCTTGCCTCTGCCCTCATTCGTCCATCAAACCTCTTACTTTTAGACGAACCAACCAACCACTTAGACTATGATACTATTGTTTGGCTGGAAAAAACCCTTAAAGAGAAAAATTGTGCCCTTGTCTTAATCACCCACGATCGCTATTTTCTTGATCGTGTTTGTAATACCATGCTAGAACTTGAAAATGGCAGACTCTATCGCTACCTTGGTAACTACACTACCTACCTCAATGAAAAAGCCAATCGACTCGCCTTAGAAGATGAGATGGCACGAAAAAAAGAACGCCTTTATAAAAAAGAGCTCATGTGGATGAAAAAAGGTGTAGAAGCTAGACGTACCAAGCAAAAAGCACGTATTGAACGTTTCTATCTTCTAGAAGATAGTCTTGAAAAACAGCAAAATGCCATGCTCACCCTTGATTTCAAACAAGCACGTTTAGGCAAAAAAATCATTGAAATTGAAAACCTGACGAAGGTACGTGATAATAAAGTTATTTTTAAAGACTTCAGCTATGTCTTTACCAAAGATGATGCCATCGCTATCCTCGGTAAAAATGGTAGCGGAAAATCCACCCTATTTGACATCCTTGCACACTTAGATGAGGATTTCACCGGAAAGGTCGACTTTGGAGAAACCCTCTCTATCGGCTATTATCGCCAACACAACCTGGACTTAGATGAAACTATGACCGTCATTGACTATGTCAGAGAACATGGCGAGTATATTGAACGAAAAGATGGCTCTAAGATTACAGCGTCTAAAATGCTAGAGCTATTTTTATTTTCACCTAGCTTAAAAAACAACAAAATAGCCTATCTTTCTGGTGGTGAAAAACGCCGACTTTACCTCCTCAGCATCTTGATGAGCAAGATCAATATGCTAATTTTAGACGAACCGACCAACGACCTCGATATCCCAACGATCCAAGTACTTGAGGACTTTTTGGATTACTTCCCTGGGCCTATCTTAATCGCTAGTCACGATCGCTACTTTATTGATCGTATCGCCAATAAAGTCTTTGTCTTGGAAGATGCAACACTTCGTTTGATAAGAGGAGGCTTTAGTGATTACTTAACGTATTTGGATGAAAAGCCTCAAAATCTACAAGTTAAAGAAAAAAAGACAACCAAAGCACCTCTTCAAAAACCTCAAAAGCTCTCTTGGCAAGAACAAAAAGATCTGGAAAGCTTACCGCTTGAAATTGCCATGTTGGAAAAATCTCTACAAAATCTTGATGAAGAAATGGCACGTTATGCCACAGATGCGACTAAGCTCATCACTCTTCAAGAAGAAAAAAACAAGCTTTCTAACGATTTAGAAGAAAAAATGCTCTATTGGTTGAGTCTAGAAGAAAAGAAAGAAGCTCTTAATACACCAACGTAAGGAGGAAAAATCATGGCAGGCGATAATAAAGCCAAGATCAATACGGACTACTATATGATAAAGCTAGACAGTGAATGGACAAGCTACGTTTACGCTATTAAACACAATGAAATGGATCAAGATGACCGCTATAACTTTGCCACTAAAAATTGGTCTTATGACCTTGATGACTTAGAGGACAGAGCCTATGATATCCTGCACATCTTAACTTGCAAAGAAGATGAAGAAATTGCCACCATCATGTTCAACAGCGATCCGATGAAAGGACTGGAAAATGTCTAAAAAACAAGCTCAAAAGTCAGCCGAAAAAAATAAGCTCTACGAGCTTTCTAGTGGCTTAAGTGTCCTCTTCGCCCCGGTTTTCTTTGCCCTAGCCTTTCTTACTGGGTATAACCCAAATGCTAGCTTTCCTTTTTTGTGGCACAGTGTCGTGATCTTTTTACTGGTCGCTGGCATAGTCTTTGCCAGTCTCATACAAAAAGATTTTCTCAAAAAGCCCAATCCTACAGCAAAAAAACTCAAACAAATTGACTATCTCTCCTATTTTAACCTGGCTTGTCTTGGCCTCTGTGTCATTATGATGCTACTTGCTCAAACGGACTAAAAGTGATAAACACTTTTAGTCCGTTTTTTTAGTCTTCTAAGCCATCTTTCTGATGAAACTCTTCACCATATTCATAAAGTTTTTTATTTTCCAGTGGTGTCTGAATCCTTGAACTTCTCATAAAGGTATCCAAGGCACGTCCAGTCTTTGTACGATCAATTAAAACCCCTGGTCCACCGATACAACCACCCTTACAAGCCATGCCCTCTAAAAGATAGCCATCTTTTTTGCCTAGAGAAGCGAGTTTCATCAGCTTCATACATTCATCTAAGCCTTCAGCGCCCTCTATCTTGATTTCTAAATCTGGACGCTTAGCCTTGACCATTTCACCAACAGCCTCAGCCACACCCCCAGCACGTGCATAGCCACGTGCAGATTTAGACGCATCATCTAAGGCGTCTTCAACCTCAAAGCTCGCCAGGTCAATATTTTTGGCTTCAAATAGACCTGCAAGCTCTTCAAAGGTAATGACAAAATCCACATAATCCTTCACATAACTGCGCAAGGCTTCTAATTTCTTGGAAATACATGGCCCAATAAAGACGACCTTGGCATCTGGATATTGGCTTTTTAAATAATAAGCAGTTTCAATCATCGGTGTTGCTGTCTCAGAAATATGACCACGATATTCTGGATAGAATTTGTCCACCATAAGAGACCAAGAATTGCAACAACTCGTCCCCATGAAATTACGTCCATGGACCAAGCCTTCAATGTATTCTTCTGATTCGTGCAAGGTAGTAAAGTCCGCCCCTAAGCCAACTTCCATAACCTCTGTAAAGCCCAAGGCTTTGATCCCTGAAAAAATTTGCTCTGGTGAAACCTTGGCCCCAAATTGTCCTACAAATGATGGTGCTACAATCGCTACCACTTGCTTGGCTTTACAAATCGTACGCACAAGTTGATAAATTTGTCCCTTATCAGAAATTGCCCCAAAAGGACAAGCACTAATACACTGTCCACAAGAAACGCATTTATCATAATCAATCTTTGCCCTATCTAGCTCATCAGAGCCAATCGCCTTGACCCCACAAGCCACGGCACAAGGTCTATCATAAGTCACAATTGCATGATAAGGACAAGACATCTCACAACGACCACATTTGATACAAAGAGACTGATCAATTACTGCCCGATCACTAGCAAAACTAATACAAGATTTAGGGCAAACATTCATACAAGGATGGGCGAGACATTTACGGCAATTGTCTGTAATATACACTGTTTTGGTCGGACAACGCATGCAAGCAAAGGTAATCACATTGACCAGTGGTGGCTCATAAACACGCTCTTCCACTGCAAATTCATCAATCCCCTCATCTAAAGGTCCATGATCTGATGCCAAACGTACTGGCAACCCAAGGGCTAGACGCAATCTTTCCCCTACAATAGCACGCTCCAAAAAAATACTATCACGATACTTTGCATCTTCACCAGGTAAAATATCATACACTAGTTTTTCCAAATGATGGATATCACCGCTCTCATATGCCAATCTCGCAATCTCTGCAAATACTTTACGTCGCACATATAATAAATCTGCATAAGCCTCTTTCATTTTTTCTCCCTCCATAATCCTAACCAAACTTGTCAGATTATTTAAAAAATACCTCTATATAGAAATAGAGTAGCTCTCGCTACCCTCCCTAATCTTTAGTATAGCAATTATCTTAATCCAAATCAATCAATGACGTAAAAAAATCCCCTCTTACAAAAGTGCAAGAGAGGACAGCCCTTTATTCTTTGAAAGTAAACTTATTTTGTTTAAAAAAGCCTTCCATAAAGTCTAAGTCTGCATAACCAAAAAGCATAAGGCTCTGTAATTTTTCATCGCCTTTTAACTTAGCATTAAACTCAGTTACAGGAACCTTGTCATAGTCAATGGTTAGCGTAGCATTTGCTTCTTTATCACCAAATTCAGTAGAAACTTCTATCCCCGTAATACCCTTATAAGGTTCATATTCCTTTGCAAATAGTGCTTGTACCTCATCTTTTGTTTGACCAGCATCAGCGTATTGGATCACAACATGCTTAATCAATTTAACCACTGTTTTTTCTTGATCAAGATAAATCGTGTACTCTAGTGTTGTTCCTGGATCTGATTTCACATAGGTGCCAACTTCCTGATCTCTGACAATCTTATAATCCTTTTTTCCTTGAGCCACATTGCTATCAGTTGTTGTATTTTCTACTGTCTCTACTGGCTCATCCTTTGCACCACAACCTACTATGGTAAGCATTAATGACAAAGTCAGTAACGCCATCAAAATTTTCTTCATCTCTTTTACCTCTTTTCTGATTAAAACCCTTATCAAATTTTGCTACAACTATGCTTAACTTCTTTCTTAGCTGCATTTTTGAAAAAAAAGCCCCCTTTTATAAATAAGGGGGCTAAATGACTTACTTTTTAAGCTTGAAACCGCTTTGTTCAAGAAGGGCTTCTGTTTTCTTCATGCTAACAGTCTTTGATTTTAAAGCTTCTTCATCAAAGCTAACACCAGGAACGCCTTGTAACTTAGTTAAGTCAACTTTACTAAAGTCAACAGTAAGAGTTTCCACAGCTTCTTTATCGCCGTATTCAATAGACTCTTCTACACCATCAATACCTTGATAAGCTTTAGATGCTGCATCTAAGACAGCTTTTAAAGATTCTTTGTCTTGACCAAGATCACTATACTTGATAACGTTGCGTGCAGTTTGTTTTACAACCTTATCTCCGTCAACATAGTAAGTTAATTCCATACTAACACCTTGGACAGTGTTGGTATAGGTTCTTACTTCATACTTTGCATCATCGCTTTGTGCAGCCTTATCTTCTTGAGTGGTTGCACTGTCTTTAGGTGCTGCTGAATCATCTTTTGCACCACAGCCTGCTGTTGTGATAAGTAGTGATAATGCGAGTAAAATAGTTAAAACTTTTTTCATGAATTTAACCCTTTCCTTCCTTATGACAAGATATGCTTTATCTTGCTAAATTTTTACTCTGTCATTGTAACATAATTGTAAGTTTTTGTCTACCATTCTTCCTTTCTCTTTTCAAATTTCAACATTAATAACTGCTTTATCCTCACACCAATAAAAAAGCCCCCTTATTACTAAGGGGGCAATGCCTATTTTTTTAATGTATAACCAGCTTTTTTGAGTAAAGCTTCAGTTTTTTCTAAGCTCACTTTTTTAGAAGCGACAGTTTCCTTATCCAAAGTCACACCAGGTAATTTTTGTAAGGCTTCAAAGTCTACTTTTGTATAATCGATAGTTAAGGTTTCAATCGCCTTATCATTGTCATACTTGACAGACTCTTCTACACCTTTTATCCCTTGATAAGCTTTACTGGAAGCATCAAGTAACAGTTTAATATCATCTTTACTTTGTCCTAATTCAGTGTAATTGATCGTATTTTTTGCTACTTGTTTGGTTACTGTGTCACCATCGTAATAATAAGTCAGCTCTACTGAAACACCTTTGGTGTCTTGGATATAAGTCTTAGAATCCCCACTTCCGCCACAACCAGATACAACAATAATCAACATAAGCAAGGCTACCATTGACAATACTTTTTTCATTCTTTCATTCCCTCTCCTTAGTATAATTAGTGCTTTAGGTAAATCCATAGAGCATTTCTATGACACTCTACTACATTCCTTCATCTTTGTCTAGTTGGCTCTATTGACTATTACCAAATAGTAACTATCCTCAAATAAGTTTTAAAAAAAATAACAGTTTGATGATCAAACCTTTATTTTACTCTCCATAACTCAACAAAAGCACCCTCTAGAAAAAGAGAGTGCTTGTATGATTATTTTTGTACTTCAAAACCCATTTCTTTTAGTTGGGTTTCTGCGGTCTTTAAGGTCAAGGCTTTTGCTTTGACTGCTTCTTCATCTGCAATATTGAGTCCAAAATCACCCAATTGATCTAAACTTACCTTATCTAAGTTCATCTTAACAATAAGTCTAGCCTCATCGGTACCATAGTCAGCTCTAGCTTCTGTACCTTCTACTTTGGTGAAATTCTCAATACTTTGATTTAAGGCTGCTTCCATTTCTTCTTTAGTCGTACCTGAATAAGGAATCTTCATTTGCATTTCTATAGATTTAACTTGATCTCCAGTATAACCTACTATAACTTTTTGATCACCTTGGACAGCGTCAGTCAAGGCATAAGTTTTATATTGTAGCGCAGAAGTCGTGTTCTGTGCATCCTTATTGCCCCCGCAACCTGTTAGTGCAAAAAACAATATCGCCATCATGAAAACAGATAACATTTTTTTCATTTTAAATCCTCTCCTTATTACAATTTTTATACTTATTCCAATACTTTTAGCTCGTTCACTATACCATTTTAAAATATTCTTGTCTAGATAGGATTTAGCCCCCAAACTCACCCACAAGATAAGAAAACACCTCAGATAAATACATCAATTGATGTCTCCACCTGAAGTGTTTGTCGTGTTTTTTTATATATGAACCCTTAGGCAAGTAATCTTGCCATTAAGTCCCAGGCTTTTTCTTCCACCTTGCCTGTTGCTTTGGCATGGTTTTCATCATAATGCTCAGCATGATGCTCAAGGGTTTGATTTTTCTTATAAAGGATATAAGGAATGGCTTCTGCCGTATGGGTACGAAGCTCTAATGGTGTCGCATGGTCTGGCATGAGCAAGATATTGTAGTCTTCGCCCTTGTCATCTAAGGCTTGCATCAAAGGTGCCAAGCACTTTTCATCAAGCCATTCGATGGCTTGAATTTTTTCCTTGGCGTTACCTTGGTGTCCACACTCATCTGGCCCTTCAAAATGAATGTAAACAAAATCATGCTTTTCTAAGATTGCCAAGCTAGCTTCTAACTTTCCTTGATAGTTGGTATGAAGGGTACCTGTGGCATTTTCCACATGAGGTGCCTCTAAACCTGCACAAATTCCTATCCCTTTGAGCAAGTCAACAGCACTGATCACGCCACCTGTCTTACCGTAAATACTCTTGAAATTTCCTAGGGCTGGCTTCGTCCCCTCACCCCAAAACCAACAAGCATTGGCAGGATTTAAGCCCTTTTCTTGACGGCGTAGGTTGACAGGATGATTGGCAAGAATCTTTCTAGAAGCTTGCATGAGTGCAGTGAGCTTTTCTCCATAGCGACCTGTTGGCAAATGTCCCTTAACTGGTTGTCCGGTAATATCATGAGGCGGGGTAAATTCTGTCCCTGTCATCGCATGATGGAAAACCAAGCAATGGCGATAACTCACCCCTGGATAAAGATCCGCATCCCCAAAGTCCAAGCCCTCTCTAAGTGCCAAAATAAGTTCTTTGGCTTCTTCTGAAGTAATTTCCCCTGAAGAGTGATCTAAGATAGTCGTGTCCTCAAGAGCTGCCTCATCTGTTAAGGTGACCAAGTTACAACGGAAGGTCACATCAGTGTCTTCTAGAGGAATCCCCATGCTCACTGCTTCCAGTGGTGAGCGTCCAGAATAGTTTTCCTTTGGGTTATAACCCAAAACAGCGGTATTAGCGACATCAGAACCAGGTGCCATCCCCTCTGGAATGGTATAAGTCATGCCCACTTCACCAAGACGGGCAAGTTTATCAAATGTTGGTATATTGGCAACCTCTAAAGGTGTTTTTCCTCCTAATTCGGCTTGAGCATGGTCTGCCATGCCATCACCAAGTAATACTATATATTTCATACCTTCACCTCCGAATTTTTTCCTATCCTACCACATCTTGAAATCAAAGCAGTACGCCTCTTGTAAACCTTAAATCAAATTTTTTTATCATTTGAATGGCTTAACTGCTAAAATGTGGCTGGCAATCTTTTTCGATAAGGTGAGTCTTGACCTCTGGCCAATCATAGTAAAAAGGACTAATCGCCCTAAAATCATGCTCATTTTTATAATTTCTAAAATCTTTAATCCCGACAGAAATCAAGCCTGCCTTGTGCATGGACTGCATGGCAACAAGGCTATCTTCAAAACTTAGGGTTTCTTCTTCCTTGGCATGAAACTTTTGGCAAAGGTAGTGATAAATCTCCGGCGTCTCCTTGGTGAAGCCATCACGATTGGCAGAGGTCAAGTGGGAAAAATACCCCAACAAACCTAGACGCTCCAATGCCGGCTCATAGAGGACTTCCGGGGCAAGGGTCGCTAAAACCAAAGGAATGTCCTTTTGATGGAGCCACTTAATCACTTCATCTACACCCTCTTTGAGCTTGACTCGCTCACGATAGGCTTCAAACGCCATGTCTTCCCAATGTTTCATCAAGGCTTCTGGGGTTGTCTCTAGGTGATAACGATTGATGGTATAGACTGCTGCCTTATGGTAGTCACTCTGTGCCACCATCTTGGCAAACTCTTCATCCCAAGGCTCATTGATAGAGTCTAAAAACCTTCTGTCAATATCATCCCATACGCCATTGGAATCAAGGATAGTCCCATCTAAATCAAAAATCGCTAGACTTATCTTTTTCATGCTTTAACCTCTTTTTCTGTTCAACTTACTTACTTTTAATCCTTTAGGCAATCTGCTAAACTGATTTCTATACTAGTACACCCTAAGGAGCGTTTTTATGTCTCTTATCTTTTTCGGTATAGGTTGTTTTTTTATTCTCCTTATCTATACCTTTTTTAAATACCAGTTTAACACTATCCCACGTCTAAGGATAGGTTTTTTTATCCCCCTCGGCGCCTTAAGCTTTCTGCCCCTAGCCTCTTATCCAAAAGTTGAGGCGATTTTTCTCCTTTCTCTCCTCACTTTGCTTTGGATGATGAGCGTGATGGATTGTTATACCTATACGGTCTACAACCTCTTTTTGATGTTGTACGCCCTCCTTAGCCTCGCCAGCTACCTTATCTTTGTTCAACCACCCTTGAGCTTTCCTTTGGAGACTTGCCTTGGTAGCTTTCTTTTGCTATCCGTCTATGCCTATTTGAGAAAAGTTCCCACTATCGGCTTTGGGGATATTATCTTTATCAGTCTGACAGGGCTAGGACTAGGGCTATACTACCTTGCCTATGGTCTCCTAATCGCCTGCCTCACTGCCTTTTTATGGCTAGGTATCCGCTATTTTTACCAAGGCATTTCCCCCTGGCTCCCCTTGCCCTTCTTCCCCTTCCTCTCCCTCGGCACCTACCTCGCCTACCTTGACTACCTCGGCGAAAATGCCTTGCTCGGGTGTCTTGTTTATCCATTCTAAAAAAGCACCAGCCTACCCTAGGCTGGTGCTTTTGTTCCATTTTTTTATTTTATAAATTAAAACAAAAGAGATATTGTCAACTACTTACAAACAAGTAGATAACAATATCTTAATAAATATGTTTAATTTTATGTTTTATAGGTTATTTAAAAGGTAGTGCAAAGTAATGCTAATCGTACAATAAAATAAAAAAACAATAGGAGTAGCTAGTGTTGGAAAAATATCTTTTAAATAATGTTAAACAAATTAAACTATATGAATCTTATTATAAAAATAAATTTGATATAGATAGAATTAAAAATGCCATAATTAACAAAGAATTAAAGATTGAATTGCCGGATTTATATAGATTCAGAATTTTTTTGGATTCGTGTGTGATACTTTTTAATAAAGAAAAGCTTGAAAAAGATTATTTTAAAGATGCTTTTGACCCTAAAAATTTTATTACTAGCATTAAAGGTAAATACAAATGTATAATAGATTACATTGAAGAAACTTTTTCCATTAAAGTCAAAGACACATTTTATTATGAGTTTAACAAAACAGAATCTAGATTTGAATCAAAATCATTATGGGATAGTAGAAAAATATTAAGAAATTCTTTTGCACATATGCAATATGGAAATTTTCTTAGTTATAAAAACGGTATTATTCTATGTTATGGTATCTTTAATAAAGATAATGATTCTATAAAAAGCACAGGGTTAGTAATAGAACCACTTTGTCATGAATTAATTGGGAAATTTTATTTAAACCAAGTAATAAAATCTGTTGCTTATAAACATACCTGCATTATTGAAAATTTGGATAAGTTTCAGTTTGTGGAAGTGCGATACAAAGGAAAAAGTAAATATAGTGTAGAGAATAATATGCATCCAATGAATAATAAAATTTTCTCGACTAGAGACTACAAAACCCTAGAAGAATTTTTAAAGAATCATGCTGAAATTTTTGATACTACATATAATCCAATCAATAATTTAGAACTAGAAGGATACAAAGGTATATTGTGTGAATATCTAGGTAGAAAACATTCAAGTGATGAATTAGGATACTTTATAAAGAGCATTTATGATATAGAAACAGAATTTTCTAATTTTTTAACCCATTTAATTCAATTGAACGACAGACTAATAGATTATAAACTTACTGTAGATTTTGCATCAAAAGAATATATTAATAAACTATTTATCAGTATAGATGAGTTAAAAGAAGACTCTACATCATGGTTAGAATTCAAATGGTTTTTTAAAATTTTATACATTATTAACTTTTCATTAAGACTAGAAGACAGTGACTCAAATCCAGTAAAATATTCTGATATCTGCATTGATAATTTTTCATACGATGTTCAGCAAATGATGGAATTTGTCAATAAAGCAATATTGAATAATAAAATCCAAGTAGATGAAGAGAAGTTTGGCAACGTGATTTATATTTTATCAAAAATTAGAAATGCAGTAGCTCATGGAAAAATAAAATTAGAAATTGGAGTTGATAATAAAATATATTTTGTATTTGAGGATAATTATTACAAGAAGAGAAAGGAACAAATTAAAATTTCTATCGAAAATATGGATAAATTTTCAGAAAATATAAGCACATTAATATAAACGATACGTTATATTAAGATAATAGCTAATAATATCCTATTATCTTTTTTATGCAATAAAACAAATAAGAGGATAAAAAGAGACTGAGTGTTTTATATCACTTTCTTTAACATATTACCTTCTTTCTCGATATAAAAGAACAATAGGCATCATTAGCTTTTACGCTAATGATGCCTATTGTTTTAGCTGGCAAGGGGTTCCATGGAACGGTCTGCCATGAGTTCCAGTTCATCTTTTTTGGTTTTAATGATAATATTGCCATTTTTTTCGGTGCTATAGACCTCGGCACCTACTTTTTGCCAACGGGTCACGACTGTTTTATCGGGATGACCGTAACTATTGTTTTTGCCGACACTGATAATTGCCACAGCCGGCTTGGTCGCTAGGACAAAGGCAGGGATGGAGGAGGTAGGACTCCCATGGTGTCCGACTTTAACGACATCTGATTTTAGCCCCTTGGTGTCATAAGCAAGAGCAGTATCCTCTGCCTCACTTTCAGCGTCTCCTGTAAAGAGGAAACGATGATTATTATAGTTGACTTGCATGATAGGACTTTCATTGTTGAGCCCACTCAAGACGCCAACCTTCACTGGAGAAAAAATCTTGAAGGTGACATGAGGATCCCAGTCAAGCTTACTATCAATAGTCAATTCTTTCATTTCAAGGTTTGCCTTTTTGGCACTGTCCTTGGTCTTTTGATAGACCTTGCTGGTAGCTGTCCCATTGAGATACAGTTCACCTACCTCATAGTTATCAATAATCTTCCAGGCACTGCCGATGTGATCGGCATGAGGATGGGTGACGATAAAGGTGTCTATTTTTTTGATGTCACGGTCATCTAGGGCTTTTTTGACCTTCTCATAAGCATCTGCCTTGCCTGTATCTATCAGCATTGTCTTACCACTTGGTGAGATTAACAGGCTACTATCGCCTTGTCCGACATCAATGTACTCTATCTCTAGCTCTCCACCATCATAGGTGGCAGTAGGCGTGCCCCCATCTTCAAAAGATACTGGCATTTCACAGCCAGAAAGGGTCAATAAAAAGACTAAAAGAACACTAATCAGGGCATTTCTTTTTTTACTAAATTTCATTTTCATAACCAATTACCTTAAAATTATTTTCTCGATGAGATTCTACATATAAATTGGATTGGATATAACTAATCATTAAGTCCACCACATCTTGTTCAATGGTGCGGATAATTTTTTCTTCGCCAAACATCGTATAATCCCCACCACCAACGGCACGATAGTTATTTAAAGCAAGGGTAAATTCATCTTCTGGTGAAACTGGCTTATCCTTAAAGTATAGCTCTACCACCCTTTCGCCTACGGGTTTGGAGACGTCAAAGGTATAGCGAATCCCCTTATAAATATCATAATTATAAAGACTAACAAAGCGACCTTTGGTTGATGTTCTAATTCCCAACTGTCCATCTAAAACGACAAAGAAACTCGCTGAGCGTTCAAGGGCAGCTTTTAGGTCACTTCCTGTAATTTTTAAAACCTTTAATGAATTGCTATAAGTGTAGTTATTGACGACATCTTTGACATAGATATGACCATCTAAGCCCTTGACCCCAAGGGCAAAAAAGCTCGTTGCCGAAATATCTGCCTTGGTGCTTTCCAGCTGGATGGTATTGACCAAATCCAAATAAGGATGGTTGTAGCTACAAGCCTTGACCACATCATTGATTTGCATATCCTTAGTGGCATAGCCAAGGGGTTTTTCTAACCAGGTATTGACTTTTTCTTGCCAAGGTTGCATCAGCCTTTGCATCGCTTGACTTGCTTCACTGGCTTCCATGGAAATCAGCTTTGGTTCTAAGGCTTTTAAGCGATAGCCCTTGCCACCATCCTCAAAGATGAGCACAAGCTCTGACAAGTGGCTCCCTCGCCAATTTGGTGAAAGCAAGGGTTTGCCCTTGTACAAAGCACAGATGCTACGATGCTGATGTCCACAAAAAATGGCATCTAGCTCCTCTACTTCATCAATTAAGCGCAGAGCATCATGTTCCCTATCGCCTAGCCCTATTTTTTCTCCTGTGGTCAAATCCTTGTCTGGCCCACCATGATAGGTCACAAGCAAGGCATCAACCTCTGGTCTTAGGACTCTCGCCCATTTTTTGGCTGTTTCTACAGAGTCAAGAAAGGTCAAGCCACTGATATACTCTGGCTGTTCCCATTTGGGCACATGGGAGGTAATGAGCCCTATCAGGCCAATTTTTATCCCATCTTTTTCTATAATGTCATAGGGCTGACCCAGGGCGACTTCACCCTTATCGTCCACACAGTTGGCACAAAGCACCTTGCCTTTAAAGAGATTGATTGCCTCCTTAAGGTAGTCCTGTCCAAAATTAAACTCATGATTACCTAAGTTAAAATAGTCATAGCCTGCTAAATTTAATGCCTCTATCAATGGTTTTGGGGTTGGTGGCTTGGCACGAAGCGCCATAAAGCTCGCCAGTGGTGTCCCTTGGATATAATCCCCATTATCAACGACCACCATACTTTTGCCCATTTCTCTCTGATGGGCTAAAAAACTGGCAATTCGTGCTAAACCATAAGGTGCTCCTTCTGGCACGACAATATGACTATGCACATCACTTGAGACGTAAAAATAAATCCTCTTTTCTTTACTCATATTTTACCTATTTCTTACTTATTCTCTAAACAAATTATCAAATTTAGTGATTTCTTTTCTAAAGGCAAGTTTGACAGTACCTGTCGCCCCATTTCTGTGCTTGGCAATGATAATTTCTGCTATACCCATCTCCTCACTTGCCCCATCATAGTATTCATCACGATAGATAAATAAAACCATATCGGCATCTTGTTCCAAGGAGCCTGACTCCCTTAAGTGACTTAGTGCAGGTCGTTTATCCTTTTGCTGTTCCACAGTTCTAGAAAGCTGAGAGAGGGCGATCACAGGCACATTAAGCTCTCTAGCAAGTGCCTTTAGGGAGCGTGAGATATAAGACACTTCTTGTTGTCTATTTTCACTCGTCGCACCACCACTCATCAACTGCAAATAGTCGATGATAATCATATCCAAGCCTTCTTCTTGAGCCATACGGTGTGCCTTGGCACGGAGCTCACGCACAGAAATCCCAGGCGTATCTTCGATATAAATACCCGCATTGGACAGATGCTCTATCTTGGTAATAAGTGCCTTCCAATCCTCTTGTACGAGCTTACCTGTACGCAGGACATCTTGTCTGATCCCTGTTTCAGATGAAATTAGCCTTTGAATCAATTGTTCTCGACTCATTTCCAGGCTAAAGATAAGCACCTTTTTTTGATGTCTGATTGCTGCATTGGCACCCATATTGAGACAAAATGCCGTTTTCCCCATGGCAGGTCGTGCTGCCACAATGATAAAATCTGAATTTTGCCAGCCATTGGTAATGGCATCCAAGTCAATAAATCCAGAAGGTACCCCTGTGCATTTATCAGGATTATTGGCAATCATCTCCAAGTGTTCCAAGACATCGCCAATCGTATCAGCAATAGGCTGAATACCTGTCGCATCTTGAGCTTTGGAAATTCTCATCAGCCCTTTTTCGGCTTCTTCCAAGACGACTTCCACAGACTCATTGTCAAAACAACGCATCGTCACACGATTGTTTAAGGCAATAATCCTGCGAAGCATGGCTTTTTCCCTTACAATCTTGGCATAGTCTCTGATATGACTGCTATTAGGTGATAAGCCAGAAATATTGGTAATTTTTAATAAACCACCTACCTTTTCCAACAAATCATCTTTTCTTAATTTTTCAACTAAGATTGTAATATCAATGGCACTGCCCATTTCACCCAAGTCCAGCATGGCACCATAAAGCAGCCCATTGGCTTTATCAAAAAAATCTTCCGCTTGCAAAAACTCTTGTACCGCAATGACGGCTTGACTGTCCAGTAGCATGGAGGCTAAAATCGCTTCTTCAGTCTCAATGCTCTGGGGATCGATATTGTTTAGTAAACCCTCTGAGACCAAACTCTTACCCCCTTTCGCCTTACCAGTCATTATAGCATAGACAGTAAAATTTTTCCTCTTTCCTTTTTGTAAGTTTTCCCCCTTTATACCTTGACAAGTGTGTTATAATACTAAAAATACTTTAGATAAAGGAGTGGCGTATTATGCATTTTTCATTTTTACACAACAATATCAATGTTTTTGATCTACAAAAATCTATTGCTTTCTACAATGATACTTTAGGTTTAAAAGAAGTCAGACGTATTGAAAGTGAGGATGGTAGCTTTACGATTGTTTATCTTGGTGATGGTGTCTCTAAACACACCCTTGAACTTACTTGGCTTCGTGATAAAACGACTCCTTACAACCTAGGGGATAATGAAATCCACCTTGCTTTTGAAGTTGATGATTATGAAGGCGCTTTAGAAAAACACAGAGCTATGGAAGTGGTCTGCTTTGAAAATGATGCTATGGGCATTTACTTTATTAGTGATCCTGATGGTTATTGGCTCGAAATCTTACCAACCAACCACATGGAAGAAAATTAGGAGACAGTGCCATGGCATTTATTTATGATGAACCCTCCCATACATTTAGTGAGTATCTTATTATTCCAGGCTATACTCCAGCAAACTGTACCCCTGATAAGGTCAGCCTAAAAGTCCCTTTGGTGCGTTTCAAAAAAGGTGAAGAAGCAAAATATCATCTTAATATTCCCTTAACTTCAGCTGTCATGCAGGCAGTTTCAGGCACAAAGCTTGCTATCGCCCTAGCAAAAGAAGGAGGGCTCTCCTTTATCTTTGGTTCACAATCTATTGAAAGCCAAGCCGAAATGGTCGATCGTGTAAAACGTTATAAGGCAGGTTTTGTGACCAGTGATTCCAATATCACACCAGAAACCACCTTGGCAGAAATTTTAGAATTACGCCAAGCCACCGGCCACTCTACCATGGCAGTCACAGAAGACGGCTCACCAAATGGTAAACTCCTTGGTATCGTCACCAGTCGTGACTATCGTCTTTCACGCACACCACGTGATATGAAAGCCAAAGAATTTATGACTCCATTTGAACGCCTCATCGTTGGAGAAGAAAACACCACCCTCCCTGAGGCAAATAATCTTATCTGGGATCATAAATTAAACCAACTCCCTATTATTGATAAGGACCAACATCTACTCTATCTCGTTTTTAGAAAAGACTACGACTCCAACAAAGACAATCCTTTGGAACTTTTAGATAATGACAAACGTTATGTTTGTGGCGCAGGGATTAACACCAGAGACTATGAAGAACGTGTCCCTGCCTTAGTTGAAGCTGGCGTTGATGTCTTAGTTATCGACTCTTCAGAAGGCTATAGTGAATGGCAAGGCAAGACTCTCGCTTGGATTCGTGAAAAATATGGTGACGAAGTCAAAATCGGTGCAGGAAACGTTGTTGATGCTGAAGGTTTCCGCTATCTAGCAGAAGCTGGTGCAGACTTTGTTAAAGTTGGTATCGGTGGTGGCTCTATCTGTATCACCCGTGAGCAAAAAGGTATTGGTCGTGGACAAGCCACTGCTGTTATCGAAGTTGCCAAAGCAAGAGATGCTTACTTTGAAGAAACAGGCATTTATATTCCTATCTGTTCTGATGGTGGTATCGTTCATGACTATCACATGACCCTTGCCCTTGCTATGGGTGCCGATTTTGTCATGCTCGGACGCTACTTTGCTCGCTTTGATGAAAGCCCATCCAATAAAGTTCGCATTGGTGGTAGTATCATGAAAGAGTACTGGGGCGAAGGCTCTGCTAGAGCACGCAACTGGCAACGTTATGACATGGGTGGCAAAAAATCCCTCTCCTTTGAAGAAGGGGTCGACTCCTATGTCCCTTATGCTGGTTCACTCAAAGACAATGTCAACCTTTCTTTGAGCAAGATTCGCTCCACCATGTGTAATGTCGGGGTATTGAATGTTCCAGATTTACAAAAGAATGCCAAACTTACCTTGGTCTCTGCTACCTCTATTATCGAAGGTGGCGCACACGATGTGATGCAAAAAGATAGCAACCTTGACGGTTCAAATCGTATCTAACCTAAGTTTAAAAAGCGATTAGGATACTTATCCTAATCGCTTTTTTATATGCTCGTTCTTTTATCAATTTTTTAAAAAATCTTTCACAAGGGGTATAGTATATTAACACCATCCAACACTGAAAGGACATTCTTATGAAAAAAGCAAATTACTTAAAATCCTCGCCTTTATCCTTTGTCTTGTGCTGTTACTATGCCTTGGTATTGCTTTTTGGCTCCCTTCTTTTATCATGACTGGAGAAAGGCAAACCCTAAAGGAAGCTTTTGATTGGCAAAGTCAACATTATGATACGTCATTTTACGAAAAGCTTAAAAAAACAGATTACACCATCAAGGGCTTGGAGGATTATGACCTTCATATCGAATACTTAGAAAATCCTACCAAAACAGATAAGTATATTATCTTATCTCACGGCTATACGGATAATCGTATGGGTGCTTTGAAGTATGTACCAATGTACTTAAAATTTGGTTTTAACTGCATTATCTATGATCTTAGAGGACATGGGGAAAACGACCCTACCTTTACCACCTATGGTATCAGAGAGGCTCAAGACTTAAAAGCGCTCATTGAGGATACCAAAAAAAGATATCCCAAGCTCACCACCTTGGGACTCCATGGAGAATCCTTAGGCGCTGCCACCACTATCACTAGCTTAAAATACAAGCCAGAGGTAGATTTTGTGGTAGCAGATTGTGGTTTTTCTGATATTGAAAATGTCTTAAAAACAGGCTATGCCAATGCCCATCTCCCTACAACTTTAGTGGATATTGCTAATCTGACAGGAAAGGTGCGCTACCATTATTCCCTAAAGGCAATGCGTCCCATTGATGCTCTTGATGACAATACTATCCCCATTCTCTTTATCCATGGTGCAGACGATACTTTCATCCTACCAAAAAACTCAGAGGCTATGGCAAAACGAACCAAGGGCTACCATGAACTTCACTTGATTCCAAAAGCTGGTCATGCGATGTCCATATTGATGGCACCACAGGACTATCAAACGATTGTCAAAAACTATCTCCAAAAAGTTCAGACCCTTAATGCTAGAAATAGCAAATAATACTAAAAAAGACCATGAAGATAGTGCAAAACTATCCTTATGGTCTTTTTTTATTGTTTACTTGGCACGCCATGAAGCAGGATTTAAGAAAAGTAAGACTGGTATAATTTCCAAACGACCTGCCACCATCCCAATGGAAAGCACCCATTTTGATAGTGGGGTAAAATCTGCAAAGATACCAGAAGCACCGATCTCCCCAAGCCCTGGGCCAATATTGTTAAAGGTCGTCAAAACAGCAGCAAAGGTTGTTTCAAAATCATACTTGTCAATACAAATAATGGCAAAAATGACCCAAAAACTCACGACGTATAAGATAAAATAAGCGCCTATCTCATAGCGATCATTGGCATTTAAAGGCTTTTTATCCAAACGAATCGTGGTCATCCGTCTTGGACTAAAGGCTCGCTGTAAGTATTCTCCCGCTACACGCACTGTCACAATTAAACGGCTAATCTTAAACCCCCCAGCCGTTGAACCCGCACAACCACCAGTAAACATCAAGCCCAAGACAACGAGTTGGGCAATCAGTGGCCAAAGCATGAAATCTTCCATGCCAAAGCCTGTGGTCGAAATAATGGAAGCTGTGGTAAAGAGTCCATTTTTAATGGCAGTAAACCAATCATAGCCCTCTTTGTACAAATAAGCACTCATAAAAATTGTCGCAAAGCACACAATGGTTAAAAATAATCTGACTTCCTCACTTTTTAAAAAGCCTCTTCCCTTATTGCGCCACATGGAGAAGTAAACACCAAAGTTGATACTAAAAGCCAGCATCCCAAAGGAAAGCACAAAGTGTACATAGCTCGACTTAAAGTGCGCAATAGAATCATTATAACTACTAAATCCACCAGTACCCGCTGTACTAAAGGTGTGAACAATCGCATCAAACCAATTGAGCCCACCAAGGAGTAACAAGATTAAGAGGACAACCGCCATCAAGCAATAAATGATGCATAAAATAATAGCAGTATGCTTGAGTCGACTGACCAATTTCCCAAAGGTTGAGCCTGTCATCTCAGACTTCAAAAGATAGTAGCCTTCATTGCCGCTTTCGGAAAGAATGGCAAAGGCAAAAACCAAGACCCCAATTCCACCCAAAAAGTGGGTCATGCCTCGCCAAAAAAGCATGGCGCGAGGCAAGGCCTCCACATCTCTTAGGATTGTCGACCCTGTCGTCGTAAAGCCTGAAGTGGCTTCAAAAAAAGCATCGGTAAAAGATGGAATGGCACCAGAAAGATAAAAAGGCAAAGTCCCTAAAAGGATCAAGGTAAACCAGATTAGTGCTGTGGTTAAAACCCCCTCTTGAGTGGTAAAAGTTTTGCTCTTTGGCTTTTTACGCTTTAAAAAAAGACCCAAGCTTAAGGTCAAAATCATGGTGATAAAAAAGGCACCGACGGATTTGACTTCCCAATACCCTAGGGCTATTATCAGGGGCACTATCAAAATCATGGCATAAATAATGAGCATTTTCCCTAAGGTATAAGTAATAATCTTTCTATTCATGATGCTCACTCCGTAAAAAAATACCATCTAGGATAGCAAGATGCCCTGCACGCATGAGCACCCCTATTTCATCCCCTACCAAAAGGACATCATTACCCGTTGGAAAGACAACCTTACCTTGACGAAAAATAAAAAGAATCAAGGTTTCTTCTTTGATGGATAAATCTTTTAAAGGAACATTAGTGAAATGACTCTTTTGCTCTATCTTAAATTGCCCGACTTCCACTTCTTCCCCGATACGATAGAGCATATTAATCGGCGACATACCGGAATTGGCAATTGCTCGAATTTCCCCAACAATCTTGTCAGCAATAATGGATTTTGGTGTCACCACAGAGTCTAGCTGTTCCTCACCTAAAATTTCTAAGAGCGCCACACGATTAATCTTGGTAATCACCTTGCTAATACCTATCTTTTCGGCAAAAAGTGAGATAAGAATATTTTCCTCATCAACACCGGTCAAGGCAGCAACCGCATTAAAGCTTGAAATATGCTCATCGGTCAAAAGTTTCTGATCGGTGCCATCTGCCCAGATAACTGTAATATGCGGGAAACGATCGGCCAGCATTCTCGCTGTGTTCCGCTCTAGCTCGATGACCTTGATGTCAATATTGGTGTTTTGCAACGCCATGATAAGATAGTAGCTGATACGTCCCCCACCAATGAGTAAGATGGATCTGGCTGTCTTTTTATAGTTACCACTCTTTTTATAAAAATAGTCTATCGCCTTATCTGTCCCTGTGATATAAACAACATCCCCTGCTTGGATCACAAATTGACCATTTGGGATAAGGGTCTTATCCTCTCTTTTGATTAAGCCCACCAAAACAAATTCATCTACAAGTTTATTCAGCTGATAGAGCGCTTGATTGGCAAAAGGTGATTTTTCGTGAATTCTTATGGCAACAAGCTTGATCTGCCTTTGACCAAAGACATTGACTTCAATGGCTGTAGGATAACGCAAAAGCATTGCCATTTGTTCTGCTGCTGCCTGCTCTGGATTAAGTGCCATATGGATACCTAAATTTTGGGTTAAAAAGTCCATATGTTTAGCATACTCCGGCATGCGCACACGGGCAATGATATTTTGCGCCCCCAATTGCTTGGCAAAAAGAGCAGAAATAATATTGGTCTCATCTTGGTTGGTAACAGCAATAAAAATTTCGCAATCCTCACAACCAACCTCTTTTAATACGTCATAATCTGTGCCACTGCCTGTCAAAGTAGAGACATCAAGTTCCGACATCACTGCATTTAAGATGGCTTCACTCTTATCAATGATGATAACATCGTGACCCTCATTTCCTAAATCCTGAGCGATATGTCGCCCTACCTTACCGGCACCAACGATGACTATCTTCATTTTATCCTCCCAATGTTTTATAACTCTAGTTGATAATCTGTATGGTAGCGCACCTCATCTACCAACAAGTTGACGTGATAAGTCCCTTGTAACGCATTTAAAGGTAAAATCCAATGGAGCGTTCGCTCTGGACCCTTACCTTGTCCACCAAACCAGGAACGCCCTTTAGGGGTTAGGCTGGCTTCTAGATAATAATATTTGGTTTCTGTTTCACCAATTAGCTCTAGGACAACGGCATCCCCTTGATAAAACTCACCTCTTAGGTAAAGCCTTTCCCCATCTTGCCAAAGGTTGAGCCCTATTGCTTCATCTAAGCCCTCTTCTTCTGTGATAGGAAAGACGACATCAAGCTCTGGTTGCGCACTTAGCTGCCCCAAGACCTCACCTTGATCTAACGGACACAAAAAGGAAAAATCGCCCTCTTCTACTTGATACGAACCATAACTTGCCAAAGGAAAGGCATAACTACTTTGATATGTTTTTTGGGAGAAACACACCCGCTTACTGCTACAAGCCTCATCCCCAAAAGGTGCCACCTTACATTCCCCATAAGCCCCTTGATGAAGGGCCAAAAAGTTTTTTCCCTCTTCTAAGCGATTAAACTGATAACCTTGGGTGAGACTTTGTAAGGCAAGATAGCCCTCCTCTGGCGAAGATGCTAATACCTCTACTAAGGCAAAAAATTGGTCTTTTTCTTCAAGCAAAGTCAGTAATTTCTTATCTTCGATTAGACGCCATTTTGACACATCCCACACAAGATGAGCCAAACTTTCCTTAATGACGCCACGCAAAAAATTGCCCTCATAATCATAGACTAAAACACTTGGAATATGGCTGGTAATGACATAAAGTTCCCTTTTTTGACCATCTTTTTTGATTTCTATCGCACGACACCAGTCACTACCCGTCTGTAAAGGCACATCACTTCGTCTCATCTTTAATACTGTTTTTAAAAAGATGGTCTTTAGTACCTCACCACTTTCCCTATCGAGCCAGATTATCGCATCTGCTACTGTCCCTTGATGACTCGCCTCAGTGATTGCCACCAAAGTCTCTTCATCTAAAGCAGTAAAACCACCACTTGCTCCACTTGGCAGATGGATGACCTTATGCACAAAACCACTAAAATCCATCTCCCATAGATCAACCGACTCAAAAGGCGGTAACTGTCTTTGAGGAGCGCCCACAAAGAAATGGCCATTTTCCAAAGGTTCAAAATGATGGGAGACACGTTCTGAAAGCAGATAACGCACCTCTTTATTTTCATCATAGACTTGAGGATAATGGTAGCCATCTAGCGGTAAAAAGAGTACCTTTCCCCATCCCTTACCCTGAAGGGTTAAGGGTACAAGATTATCAATAGCCTCTGTCCTAACATGTACTAGGGTATCCTCTTTGCCCTCTAAAGAAAGCTTGATGACATTATCACTATCTGGCTTTAACCCCCAAAGAATAAAGGCATGATTTCTTGTTTTTGCCTCTTCTTGAAAGAAAAAATCCCCATTGACTACAATATGATACGCACACTCCTCTTCGCTTTCAAAGGCAAGTAAGAGACTAAGTGGCGCAATTAAAAAAGGATTTAGCTTGAGATAGGGCTTCTCTTTATGATACTTTCCCTCTCTTAATCTCTCTTTTATTTCTGCCAAAGCCTGTGCTTGTTTCTCTAAGATGGTCTCTTCACGCCTAACCAGCTTTTTCATCTTCTTATACCTCACCAATGAGTGCTAAGACTGCTTGATTAAAGCGCTCTGTCAGCGCCAAAGTCTCCTCTAAGCTTATCTCTTCTTGACCAATCTTATCCAAATGTGCCTTGGCTTTTTCTCTTTCTGCTTCAAAGGCTTGCCAAGCGTCTTCTTGATAACGTGGCTCTTTGGTAAATTCATCTGTTGCACTCACCAGCTGATGGAGTTTGTGTAAAGCTTGCATGACCTCTGCTTCTTCACTGACATGACCAATTAATTCTTCTAAAGACCACTTGACATTGCTTGGCGTAGTACGTGCCTTTAAAGGCAGTCTTAAGCCCTCTTCACGCATTAAACCAAGTAGCGCATCTAGAACCTCATCTTCAAGGTCAAAGAGGACAAAGCCATCACAAGCATGACATGACCCCTCTGATTGACCACGATGACCCAAAAGCAAGTTTTCTACAGTTTCTTCCAAGTCTTGTTCATTGAGAAAATTCACTTCTAAAGAAAGTCTCTCTACTATTTCTTCAAATTGAGCTGCTTTTAGCTTGTCTCCCCATTTAGGTTTAAAATATAAAATCATTGGTTTATCCTTTCTCGCAAGTCACGCACCTCTTCAAAAGGGCTTAGCGTACGCTTGAGTATCCCATTCATATAAGCAATCAATACGCCATAATTGGTCATTGGTACACCCTTTGACTTTGCTACCCCAATACGTGAGATTAACTCTGCTCGTCCAAGCATGCAACCGCCACAATGTACGACCAAGGCATAGTCTGACAAATCTTTTGGAAAGGTGCCCCCACTGGTAAAAGCAAAGTTTAGTGTTTTTTTGTTGTAAGCTTGAATCCATCTTGGTAATTTCACTGTACCAATATCCTCACACTGTCTGTGATGGGTACAGCCCTCAGCAATCAAGATCGTATCCCCATCTTTTAAGTGTTCAATCCCCAAAACACCTTCAATCAAAGTTTTAAAGTCACCACGATACCTTGCCATCAAGATCGAAAAGGAAGTCAATGGAATCTCTTCCGGTACAAGAGCACTGACTTCTTTAAAGACCTGACTATCACAAATCACAAGATCGGTATCTTGGTTTGTTTCAAGATAAGAGGCTAATTTTTGCGGAGTTAAAACGACACTGATAAGATCTCTATCCAAAGCTGCCCTGATGGCTTGTTGTTGGGGATGAATAATACGCCCTTTAGGAGCTGCCTTATCAATGGGAATGACCAACACAATCTTCTTTTTAAGATAGGATACCCCACTCAAAAGGTCATCACTTTTTTTGGCTTGTTCAAACTTGCCTAAAGCTTCTTTAAGTTCTTCTATGCCTTCTTTGGTTTCAGCACTGACATAGATGCCCTCTTTTTTAGGCAAAACTGACTCTTCTAGTAAGTCTTTTTTGTTCCAGACCAAAAGATAAGGCAAGCCTCGTTGTTTTATCAAAGAAAGGAGCGCCAACTCCATTTCGTCCATCTCTTCTCTACTATCAAGTACCAAAAGCACAATATCCGACTTATCCAACCATTGGTAAGCCTTTTCCACACGCAATTGCCCCAAGTCCCCTGTATCATCAATCCCTGGGGTATCGACCAAGGTCACTGCCCCTAAAGGCAAGAGTTCCATATTTTTTTCTACAGGGTCTGTTGTTGTCCCCAAAACGGGTGAAACAATTGCCAAGTCTTGATTGGTTAAAGCATTGATTAAAGAGGATTTTCCTGCATTGCGTTTACCAAAGATAGCAATCTTTATCCTCTCGCCACTTGGTACCATATTTAAATTACTCATCTCTATTCCTCCACCTCTTAGTGCTGACTAAGGACGAATATACGCATAACCCTCACTTTGACGCACAGCTAAATGAATCATACTCGCCGGCACCACTTCCACTTGTGCCAAAAGATTCTCTTTTGCCAAACCACTGGCATCAAGGGCATTCTGACAAGCCAAAACATGTACCCCATCAGTAAAGAGCGTATTAAAAGTCTCTAAGAAACCCTTGGTTTCAGCGACATCTGGCACAAGTACCTGGACAGCCTCGCTATTGGTCACAACATCAATCACTATTGGCAATTGATGTTCTTTTAAATAACGTACTGTATTTTTGATACTGCTAAGGGCAACTTGCCAACGACAAACCTCATCCACATGAAATACAAACTTCATTTTCCTCACTCCTTACTTAATACCACATAACCATCGCCATCAAAAACCTCTATTTTAGCACATTCTTCCGTAAAGCGATTGCTCAAGCACAAGCTAGAACCAAAAGGCAGTTGTTTTTTGCTCAAAGGATACTTAACCCCCTCCAAGCTCAAAGAAAGCCCCGCGTCTCCAAGGGCAAAAAAACTGAGATACGCATCTTCTACTTGAGGGATAAGATACTCTCCCTTTTTGATATAGGAAATCAAATTGAACTCATCTAAAAGGTGTAAATTCATCCCTCGCCGACCAAAAGCAGGGAGTAAAAACGTATTGGCCAAATGATGGTCAGCCCTACCACCTAGGGCACCAAGGACGATGACTTCTTTTTGTCCTTCTTTTAATAAATACTCTAGCGCCAACTCCGTATCCGAAAAATCCTTTTCCCTAGGAAAGGTCTCAAGTCTAACCCCCTTATCCCTATAATACGCCTTTGAATCCCCACTAATAGAGTCCAAATCCCCTACAATCACATCAGGTAAAACATCCACTTCTTTTAAGATGTTTGCTCCACCATCAGCAGCATAGAGTCTTTGATAATCAAGCTTTTGTAAAAGCGCTCGCAAAAAAGGTGCTCTTGGCGGTATACCAGCCACCACTAAAATGGCCACCTCTTTATCTAAAAATTGCTTGAGCACTACCCTTCCCTCCTTAGACGCAAGTCAGGATAACCACCATCGTAATAGACAAAAGCACCCTTCAAGTAATAACTAGGTTCATCCTTTTGTACAATCACTCTTTTATGTGGCGTTCTACCCTCTAGCACCTTAACGTCCATCACAAGATCTTCCCTTAGGCGATAATTAGGATATTCTCTTATTATAAGCTCTTGAGAACCTAACTTCACCCGCTCGCCTTGACCATTACAAATAAGATCAAAAATGACAGGACTTTGCAGCTTATTTTCTATAAGCACATAGTATTTTTTTTGTTTCAATTTTTTGAGCATAAAGGCACCTATGAGGGTAAGCATCAAAAGAAAGCCTAGCCCGCCAAATACTCGTCGCATCCTTTGCCACCTCACTTCTTTCAGGATTTCTCCCATTATATACAAACCTTTGGGCACTAGGCAACTTTTATCCCAAAAGAAACTAAGCTAATTACAGCATTTTTAAAAAAACAAAAAAGACAATAACGCTTAGTTATTGTCTTTTTTGTTTTTGCTTTTAAAGGCTAGTCTTCTTATGAATCGAATGATCTCTTAACGATTTTGATTTTTATCATTTCTCTTGGACTGGTTCATCAAAAATTTAGCGAACATATACATCAAATAGACTTGAAGCCCCAATAACACTAAGCCAATAAAAGGATAAATAGAATAAAATATATAAGATAAACCACTCATCTGATAACCTCCTCCAACGCAGCTACTAGTGTTACCTTAGCACTATCAAAGGTCAAAGCTTTAAGACTTTCTAAAGTTTTTTACAAGATAGATTGTCCCAGCGCCTAAAAGTGCTAAAATTAAAATGTTGAGAATACCTAATAAAACTGTACTAAGCCCAATTGCCATGACAAGTCTTCCTTTCTTCGTCAAACCATTCATTTAATCTTTTTAGCTATTTTAAGCTTAGCATCATGGTATAAGCCTGTCAATACTCTTTCTTATCAAACAAAACCCTCCCTTATCGAAAGGGAGGTTTTTTTATGCTTTCGTTTTCTTATTTTTTTCCAGTCTTGCCTTAAGCATTTGAAGCTTCGCTTGTTTATCATCTGAATGAGCAGAAAATGTCTCTGTCACCTTATCCTTACCTTGGGTATGCCACTTGGCATGATTGCGTGGGGTTTCGTAAATATTTTTACCCATCATTTACCTCTTCATCAAGAAAACGTTTTTCTTCTCTTGCTCGCCCATCACCATAGCACTTCACGCTTTTCGTTGTCGCAATGGCACCATCGATCAAAACTTCCAAATCCATTCTCGCTTCATCTTTTTGGGCAATGTCCACTCTTGGCTTGGTCTTTGGTTCTTTTGGTACAAAGACAGTACAGCAATCCGCATAAGGTAGGATAGAAATATCATAAGTATCAATTTCTTGGGCAACCTTCATAATATCGACCTTATCAAAACTAATCAAAGGACGATAAATTGGCATTGTCGTCACTCCACTTATGGTAAAGATACTCTCCATCGTTTGACTTGCCACTTGTCCCAAATTATCCCCCGTAATCAAAGCCTTCGCATGGCGTCTGTGCGCGATACGCTCAGCGATTCTTAGCATGATACGACGCATGATGGTAATACGATAATTTTCATGACAGCTTTGCTCAATAGCTTCCTGTATTTCTGTAAAAGGTACAAGGTGAACATTGATATAGCCCGCATAAGCTGCCACTTTTTCTGCCAAGCTAAGCACTTTTTCTTCTGCTTCCTTGGAAGTATAAGGGTAGCTGTGGAAGTGAATTGCCTCGATGACCACACCACGACGCATGATAGAATACCCTGCCACAGGGCTATCAATACCACCAGAGAGAAGAAGCATCGCCCTACCACCAGTGCCTAAAGGTAAGCCACCCAAGCCTTTGAAGCGTTTGACATAGATATAGGCATGATTGAAACGAATGTCCACTTGGAGGTTTAAATCATACTCTGATAAATTTGGCTCTAAGTCTGGTAATTCCTCTAAAATACGCTTAGCGATTTTTGTTTGCATCACCATAGAGCGGGTCGGAAACTGCTTATTAGCACGTTTGACACTCACACGAAAGGTCATACCTTTTTCTTGCCAAGCTTTGATTTCCGCTAAGGCAGAAGCAATAATTGCCTCTTCTTCCAGTTCGCTACTTCTGACAGGACTGTAAGACACTAACCCAAAGGTATGATCCAAGACATCATAAACCGCCTCTGGTGCCATCCCATTCAAATGAATAATGAGGCGTCCTTGCTCTACTTCTACTGTAGGCAAGTCCCCAACTTTTAGCTTGATTTGCTTTCTTAGGTTACGCACGAGGGTTTTGATAAATTCTTTTTTATTCTTGCCTTTTAAGGCTAATTCACCATAACGTACTAGTATATGATCATACATCTTATCACCTGCTTTTAAGACCACTTATCTTTTTTAGGAGAGAATTTTTTCTTAAATTCTTTTTTGCCATTAAATTTCTTATTCTTATCTCTATCACGGTTATCTCTGCTATCACGATTGTCACGATATTTTTTACCGCCACCGGAAAAACCGCCAGAGAAGCCACGTCCCTTGCCACCACGCTTCTTGCCATAGTTATCATGGTGTTTAGAAAATACAGGACGTTCTGCGGTGAGTTTGATTTTTCTCACTTCTTTTTCACGATTGGTATTGCCACCAAGAATCTTTAACATTGCAGAAAGACTCTCTTCAGCACCATAGGTTTCAATCAACTCTTGAGCTGTTTCTTTATAATTAGTCAAAGTACCTTCTTGAATCGCACGAACAACACTACTGATAAGAATTTCATTGCGTTTTTTAGAAGTATCTTTTTCTGTTGGAATACTCGCCATTTCTAAAGTTGTGCGAATCGTTTTTTCAATATAGCTGAGGTGTCCTCTTTCACGAGGTACGATAAAGCTCATCGCCAAGCCTTCGTTACCTGCACGCCCTGTTCGTCCAATACGATGGACATAGCTGTCGGCATCTTGTGGCAAGTCAAAGTTAAAGACATGGCTGACACCACTAACATCAAGCCCTCTGGCAGCAACATCAGTTGCCACAAGGACGTTGATTTGATTGGCACGGAACTTATTCATAACGTTATCACGTTGGTACTGACTCAAATCACCATGTAAGCCCTCTGCACGATAGCCAAGTTTTTGTAAGGCACGTGTCAATTCATCAACACGGCGTTTGGTGCGTCCAAAGACCATTGCCAAATCAGGTACCATCATATCAAGCAAACGACTCAAAAGGGTGAATTTTTCCTCTTCTGGAACGATATAACCGATTTGTTTAATCTTTGGCACGGTTAATTCTGCTGATTTGATTTTCACA